>NZ_JAUJFI010000070.1 GCF_030849505.1 Azospirillum isscasi
GTGGCCGGCTCCGCCGCCTTCGCCAGCGGGTCGGTGGCGACGGCGCCCTCGTCGGGCTTGGGCAGGACGCGGCCCAGCACCTCCACCGGCACCTCCGGACGGTTCACGAAATAGGCGGAGTAGAGCGCCTGCCGGAAGGTGACCGGGTTGCCGGAGGCCACCGACAGCTCCACCCCCTTCCAATCGTCGCCGCTGAGATTTTCCAGAACGGCCCAGCCCTGAAGGTCGCCCGTGCCCTCCTCGGTCCCCTTCGCCGATTCGGGGAGGGTCAGGCGGTAGGTGGCCTTCCACAGCGGGGCGGCGACCACATAGGCGACGCGGATGGTGCGCTCGGCCCCCGCGTCCGCCTGCGGGGCGGTGGTGCGGATGGTCAGGCGCCGCCGCTCCCGGCCCGCTGATTCGGCGACGGCGGCCAGGGCGGAGTCGAGCTGCGCCTGCACCCGCGGGTCGGCGAATCGCAGGCTGTCGGTCTCCTCCAGAACGAGCTGGCGCAAGCCGTCCGCCGTCATCAGGCTGACGCGGTGGCGGGTGACGGTGCCGCCGCCGTTGGGAAGCTGGGCATATTCCTCAGTCACCGACAGAAGCCGGCCCGACACCTCGCGCGAACCGGTGGTCCGCACCTCCGCCCCCTTCATGGCGTTCAGCAGGGCGGTGGGGGAGGCGAGGTCGTCCGGCGTGAAGGGCAACTCGCGGAAGGCCGTCTCCAGCGGTTCCTGCCCCGGCAGGTCCACCGTGCCGACGCCGCCCCGGTCGTCGTAGACCACGATGCTTTTCAGCACGTCGTCCACCTGATCGCGGCGCACCTCCAGAGTCAGTGCCGCGTCGCCGGTGACGCGCGCCTCGTGCTCGAAATAGCCGACGCCGCCGGTGGACAGCAGCACCCGCTTCAGCGCCAGCGCTCCCGGCGGCTGGTCCGCCGCCAGGGCGGGCGCGGCCAGCAGCGGCACGGCAAGGGTGAAGAGGGCGGCTTTCGTGATCCCGGACATGCGGGTTTCTCCCGTTATGAACGACTTGTCATGGACGACTTGGGCATTCCCGGCCCGACTGACTGGCCCGGCTTACGCTTTCATTTGGGAAAGATTGGGGCAGGCGGGAAGGACGGGACCGCGCCGACATGCCGCGGAACCGCTGCATGTCACGGTTTGCGCGGCCCGGGCCTCCTGTGACATAAAGATGTCAAGTCTGTTGGGCTGAAAATGCAGCAGGCAAACAATAGGGAGTGGAAGCGTCATGGAGCACAGCGGGAGCGGAGCCGGACTTGCGGCCGGCAGCCGGATCGATGGCTGGCGGGGCGGCTGCGCGCGTGCCCTCGTGGGGGGTGTCCCGGGTGGTGTTCCGGGCGGGCCGGAGCGGCGGTGGGTGTTCGTTCCCGGCACCTCCGGCTTCGACGCGGAACGCCGGACCATGGCCGGCGACGTGGAGGAGCAGGTCCGCCAGACCCTGCGCAACATCCGCAGGGCGCTGCGGAAATCGGACGCCGATTTGTCGGACGTGGTGCGGATGCGGGTCTATCTGGCGGACGCCGCCGATTTTCCCCGGGTCCAGCCGATCCTGGCGGAGCAGTTCCGCGACAGCCCGCCCACCGGAACGACCGTCGTCTGCCCCCTGGCCGACCCGCGCATGAAGATCGAAATCGAGGTCACCGCCCGCTGCTGAACGGCCCGTGCGCCGGGCCGGCCTGTTGCCGCCGCCCCTCGCAGAGCCGCCCCTCGCACAGCCAGCGTTTCATCATGACCGGCCACCGGCTGCGGTTCTCCCACCGCCGCCCCGGCCTTTGCGCGGCGTTGGGAGCGAGGCGGTTCATACCTCGCCGACCACGGTGCGCGCCGATTCGATGTGGCGGCGGGCTTCTGTCAGAAGCGCGCGGTGCTGGGCCAGCGCCTCGCGGATCGGCAGGCGGCTGTTGTAGACGCGCACCTCGTTCAGCAGACGGTCGGCACGGTCGAGATGGGCCATCCGTTCCAGGCACTGGTCGAGCACGGACATCGTCGTTCCCCTTCGGTGCGGGCTTTTGCCACTCGCCTCGCGGCTCAGGGAAATAAACCAACCGCCGATGACGGCGTGATTTCAGGAAGCAGGCATTTTCGTTTCGATCGCGCAGCGGGATGTTTCAACCGATTCACCCATCAGTCGCGGGGCGAGTGCCTGTTACGGGCTTGTAACCGATTGCGTGTACCCACGGGTGTGAGCTATGAAGGGGACGGGAGGTAAGGGTCATGCACATTCTCGCGGTCGATGATGACGAGCCGGTGCGCGAACTTCTGGAGTCCTATCTGGCTTCGGAAGGCTATCGTGTGACCACCGCACCGGACACGGCCGCGGCGAAGAAGGCGTTGGAAAGCGATCCCATCGATCTGGTGGTCTGTGACCTGCGGCTTCCGGACGGCGACGGGCTGGGGCTGGTCCGCCAGATCCGCACCGAGTCGCATATCCCCGTCATCATCCTGTCGTCGAAGGACCAGGATGTGGACCGCATCGTCGGGCTGGAACTGGGCGCCGACGACTATCTGACCAAGCCGTTCAACCCGCGGGAGCTTCTGGCCCGCATCAAGGCCGTGCTGCGCCGCGTCTCCGGTGAGGGGCGCCCCCCGCGCAGCCCCGACGACCTGCGCGCCGTCGTGCAGTTCGCAAACTGGGAGCTGGACCTGACCGCCCAGCGCCTGCGCAACCAGGACGGACGCGAGGTGGAGCTGACCAAGGCGGAGTTCGGCCTGCTGGCCGCTTTCGTGAAGCGCCCGCAGCGTGTGCTGACCCGCGATCAGCTTCTGGACCTGACCCGCGCCGACGGGGCCGAGGTGTTCGACCGCTCCATCGACGTGCTGATCCTGCGCCTGCGCCGCAAGATCGAGACGAATCCGAAGGAACCGCGGATCATCAAGACCGAACGCGGCGCCGGTTACGTCTTCGACGCCAAGGTGAAGACGGTCTGAACCCCCGTCCCGTTCCGGCGGGCGCACGGCGTTTTTTCACCACGGAGACACAAAGACACAGAGGGATGGCGATGGAACGCTCTCCGCATCTCCGTGTCCCAGTGGTTCATCGCCGTCGCGAGGAGTGCCGGCTGCGGCTGGACGGAACCTTCGGCGCGGGTTAGCCTTTCCCGAAAAGCAGAACCGGGAGGACGCGCGGATGGCCGAACCCATCGATTTCTATTTCGACTTCGCCTCGCCCTACGGCTATTTCGCCAGCCGCCGCATCGAGGAGCTGGCGGCGGCGCATGGCCGCACCGTCACGTGGCGCCCGATCCTGCTCGGCGCCATCTTCAAGGTGACGGGGATGAAGCCGAATCTCCAGCAGCCGTTGCGCGGCGAGTATCTGGTCCATGACGTGGGCCGGATCGCCCGGCTGACCAAGGCGCCCTTCACCTATCCCGACTCCGCACCGGCCAACAGCGTCGCCGCCTCGCGCGCCTTCTACTGGCTGACCGACGAGCATCCCGAGCAGGCGAAGCTGCTGGCCCGCACCCTCTACCACGCCCATTGGGGGGAGGGGCGCGACATCGGCCCCGCGGAAACGGTGGTGGAGATCGCCGGCACGCTGGGCCACGACCGGGCGGCGGTGGCGGCGGCCCTTCAGGACCAGACCGTCAAGGACCGCCTGCGCACCGAGAACGACGCCGCGGTGGACCGCGGGGTCTTCGGGTCCCCCTTCGTCATCGTGGACGACGAACCCTTCTGGGGCTGGGACCGGCTGGACATGGTGGACCGCTGGCTGGCGACCGGCGGCTGGTGAGGCGGCCGCAGGCGAAGCGGTGACTGTCGGGTCCGTTCGGGGAAGGCGGTTGAAAGTCCTGCCAAAAGGACCGGCGGTGGCGCTATAAGGTGGGCACCACCGACAACCGCTTCGCGCATGGACCAGACCCTTTCCGACCGCCGCACCAGCAAGGCCGCCGGCCCCGCCCATACGTCCCGCCCGCGCGCCCGCCGCTCCTGGCTGACCGGCGCGGTGCTGACCGCGCTGATGCAGGGCATGATCGCCCTGTCCATCCGGTCGGTGTCGGGCGATCTGGCCTTCGCGCTGCTGGGGTCGGTCGGCCTCGTCGTCGGGGCCTTCCACTATCTGTTCCCGGGAAGCCAGTTCTTCAGCCTCGCCCTGGCGAACTTCATCGGCGTGTACGCCTGCGTCTTCGTCTTCTTCCTGGAAAGCAACTTCCACACCATCCCGTCGCACATCCAGGCCGCCGCCTTCGCGATCCCGCTGATCGCCTTCCTGGGCGGCGCCTGGTGGCGGGCCGACACGATCCGCAGCATCGTGATGTCGCGGCGCCTGCGCGACGGCGGCCATTTCGACCGCATTTTCCTGTGGATGGCGCCGGTCTGGGGCATCGGCGCGCTGACCTTCCTGCTGCCGGGACGTGACGTGTCGCCGGAGATGCTGACCGCCGTCTTCCTGCTGTCGATGACGGCCATCGGAGTCGTCGTGGCCTTCGTCGCGCGGGACATCGCCGTCTTCCTGCTCGACGCCGGGCTGCTGTTCGAGGGCTTCTTCCAGCAGGCGGCCCGGCTGGTGCTGCCGGCCTTCGCCTTCCTGACCTTCTATTCGCTGTGCATCATCATGTTCGGCGCCTTCTACACCATCCTCGACCGCTTCATGGTGGAGCCGAACTTCATCATCGACGGCGTGCGCCGCGACCTGACCTTTCCGGAGGGGCTGTATTTCTCGCTGGTGACCTTCGCGACGGTCGGCTACGGCGACATCCACCCGGTGACCGGCGCGGTGCGGCTGATCTGCGGGATCGAGATCGTGATGGGGGTCCTGCTTCTGCTGTTCGGCTTCAGCGCCATCATCGGCCACACCGCCCCGCGGGACCGCCGCGACCGGGATCGCGACGGCCCGCTGTGACGCCGGTCAGGGGGCGAGGAACACCGTTTCGGCCTGATGGACCGCGCCGTCCGACAGGCGGGTCAGGGTAAGGGTCAGCGGCGTGGAGCCCGCCGCCGCCGCACCCGCCGGGGCACGCACATGGACGCGGTGGGTCTGCACGGTGTCGGGCTCCGCGTTCAGCAGGGCCGCTCCGCCGGCCACCGCCACCGCGGCGCCCTTGGGGCCGGCGACGGTCAGGCGGTAGTCCTGCGGCGCGCGGGTCATGTTGGAGATCTTGACCGTGTAGCTGTTCTGCACCGCGCCGTCGGACAGGGTGACGTAGAGCGGCGCGCGGTCGCGCAGGACGGACACGTCCACGGTCGGCTCCAGCAGCACGCCGAGCGCCATCATCCCGCCGACCACCAGCATCACCAGCGAATAGACGATGGTGCGCGGGCGGACCAGCCGGTAGGGCTCCGGCTTGCGGGCCACGGCCTTGGCGGCCTGGGCGGATTCCGTGTCGTAGCGGATCAGCCCGCCGGGGCGCCCGATGCGGGCCATCACGTCGTCGCAGGCGTCGATGCACAGGCCGCAGCTGATGCAGTCCATCTGGAGGCCGTCGCGGATGTCGATCCCGGTCGGGCAGACCTGGACGCAGGCCGTGCAGTCAATGCAGTCGCCAAGCCCCGCGGCGGACCGTTCCGTCCAGCTCTGGTCCTTGCGCAGCGGCGCCCGTCCGTCGCCGCGCCAGTCCTGATAGGTGACGGTGAGGCTCTCCTCGTCCAGCAGGGCCGCCTGGATGCGCGGCCAGGGGCAGACATAGACGCACATCTGCTCCCGCATGAAGCCGGCCATGGCGTAGGTGCAGGCGGTCATGAACAGAATCCAGCCGGTCGCCACCGGCCCCGGCTGGAACCGCAGCAGATCCGCGGCGTAACCCGGCGCGTCCACGAAATAGAGGATGGCCGAGGCCCCGGTGGCCAGCGCGATCAGCAGCCAGACCGCGTGCTTGGCCGCCTTCTTCGCCAGCCAGCCGGCGTTGCGCGGGCCGTTGTCCAGCCGGATGCGGGCGCCGCGGTCGCCCTCGATCCACTCCTCCACCTTCACGTAAAGGTCGGTCCACACCGTCTGCGGGCAGGTGTAGCCGCACCAGACCCGCCCCGCGAGCGCGGTCGCCAGAAACAGCCCGACCGCCGCCAGGATCATCGCCCCCGTCAGGTAGTAGATGTGCTGCGGCCAGAGCTCCAGGGCGAACAGGTAGAAGCGCTGGCTTTCCAGGTCGAACAGGATCGCCTGGTCGGGCAGGCCGGCGCCGCGGTCCCAGCGCAGCCAGGGCAGCAGCGCGAAAAGCGCCAGCAATCCCAGCATCAGCGCCGACTTGATGCGCCGGAACCGGCCACGGGCGGCCTTCGGGTAGATCTTCCGGTGCGGTGCGTAGAACGGGGCCGGGGCGGAGGGCGGAGGGGGAAGGGTGGACGAGCGGGCAAGATTCTGCATGGCGTGCCTCTGCGCAAACATCCGGGCCGCCAGAGCGGCGGCCTGCGGCATGGCGCGGAGTGTATGCCTACATTGACCGCGCCCGCAAGCGCGATTGAATGCATTCAATGTCGGTCATGTATGGAAACCAGCGGTGTTTCCTGAGGCGATCCCTGCACTGCGGCGATGTGAAGCAGGGGGTGATGGGGCAGCCAGGAAACAAACCCTCGCACCGGGCCCCCACCCGTCCGGGCACGCCGATTTTCATACCCCGCCGATTTTCATACCACGATGAGTCTCAGATGATGACGCCCGCGGCGGGAGGCAGGACCAGGGCGTCGGCCAGAACCTCCAGCGCGCGGCGGGTCTCGGCGCGGTCCAGCGGCGCACCGAGGCAGAAACGCAGGGCCGCGGGCACCTCCGGCGTGGTGGCGAAGGCGTCGGCGGCCACCGCGGAAATGCCCCGGCTGCGCAGATGGGCGGTGAAGTCCCCGCCGGTCCAGCCGTCCGGCAGGGTCAGCCAGAGATGGAAGGCTTCACGCTTCGTGACCACGCGGTCCGCCGGCAGGAGCGATTCGGCGAGCGCGCGGCGGGCCATGGCCTCCGCCCGGATGGCGTCGCGCACCGCCTCCGCGGTGCCGTCGGCGATCCACAGGCGGGCGACGGCGGCGGACAGGGGCGAGGCGATCAGCGTGGTCGCCCGCTGCGCCGCCGCCACCCGGCGGGCCTGCCGGGCGTCGGGTGCCGCCACATAGGCGATGCGCAGCGCCGGCGACACGCATTTGGCAAGGCCGGCGACATGGTAGGTGAGGTCCGGCGCAAAGGCGGCCAGCGGTGGCGGCGCCCGTTCGGGCAACGGGCCGTAGATGTCGTCCTCGATGATCGGGACGTTGTGCTCGCGCACCGCCGCGGCGACCGCCCGCCGCCGCTCCTCCGGCAGGGTCGCGGTGGTCGGGTTGTGGAAGGTCGGGATGCAGTAGAGCGCCTTGGGCCGATGCTCCCCCAGAACGGCGCGCAGGGCGTCGGGGTCGATGCCGTCCGCGTCCATCGGCACGCCGACCACCCGCAGCCCGAGTTGCGCCGCCGCGGCACGGAAGCCGGGGTAGGTCAGCGCCTCGGCACAGACCGTGTCGCCGGGGCGAGTCAGGGCGGAGAGCAGGGCGAGCAGCGCCGCCTGGGTGCCGGGCGCCACCAGCACATGGTCCGACGCGAGGCCGGGCAGGCGGTGGCGCAGCCAGTGGACCGCCGCCTCCCGGTCGTCCGGGCTGTCCGCCCCGTCCGGATAGCGCAGCAGGTCCGGCAGGCCCAGCCCCGCCGTGGCGGCGGCGATTCCGCGGCTCATGCGGGCGGTCAGGGCGGCGGACTCCTCCGGTTGCGGCGGCTGGTTCATCGCCATGCTGACGGCGAGGGGAGGCGCTGCCGCCGCCTGCGGTTCCGCGGGAGCGGGCTGGACGGCGGGGCCGCCCTTGCGGACGAAGGTGCCCTGGCCGACCCGCGCGTCCACCAGCCCGCGGTGGCGCGCCTCGCCATAGGCGCG
Source organism: Azospirillum isscasi (assembly GCF_030849505.1). Classification (GTDB taxonomy): domain Bacteria; phylum Pseudomonadota; class Alphaproteobacteria; order Azospirillales; family Azospirillaceae; genus Azospirillum; species Azospirillum isscasi. The sequence continues at coordinate 7,817 of NZ_JAUJFI010000070.1, forward strand.
GCTGACGGTGGTGAAGTCGATGCCCAGCCGGTCCGCCAGAATCCGCTGCGGCGGCAGCCGGTCGCCGGGCCGCAGCCGCCCCGCCCCGATGTCCGCCGCGATGGCGTCCGCGATGGCGAGATAGACGGGCCGGCTGCGGTCCTCCAGGGAGGGCACCCAGTCAGTATGATGAGCGGCGGGCGAGGAAAGGGGCGGCATGGCGGTCCTTGCGGGGGAGTCGGGGTCGCTCTCCCCTCCCATCATAAGGCCCGGCATTGTATGGATTGTCAATATGCCCCCCGCAAGCCCGGACGCTCTGGTGACGCTTCCGGCGCAGCCTATGTTGTGTGGAACTGCGTGGGGAGGCCGAACCATGGATGTCCGTCGTCGCCCGATCAAGCGGCCGTGTGCAACGCTCGCGCTCGCCCTGCTGGCGGGGGGCTGCACCGGTTTCCAGCCGGTGCGGCTGGCCACGGCCGAGCCCGGCGCGGTGGCCGCCCTGAACCGCCTGAGCCCGGCCGGCTGCAACGGGACGGTGGCCGCGGCCCTGGCCGGCGCGGGCATCCCGCTGTCCGACGTGCGCGGGCTGGTCTATGGCCTCACCTACGGGTTCGAATATGTCGTGCGCTACGACGCCTGGGTCGCGCTGAACAGCCAGCCGGGGGCGGTGGTGGTGACCATGGACGAGTTCTGCCAGCCCATCCAGATCTACGCGCGCGGCGGCGCCCGCCTGCCCGAACGGAAAGCCGGATAGAAAAAAGGCCACCGGGGCGGTCCCCGATGGCCTGCGAGTCTAGGGAGGAAACGTCCAGGACATCGTGCCGACCGCCGCAAGAGCGGCACGCACAACGCTTGAACACAGGAAGAGCATACTAGTATATCACTATGGTGGCAAGCGTGAAGTTGACGGGGCCGGACGATTTCGGCTGTGGCGTTCGACCGTTCCTGGCCCGGCTCTCCCCCATCCCGCCGGCGGGCGGAACGGAGGAGGGCGCGCCGGGATCAGCCGCTGTTGCGCAGGCCGGCGGCGACGCCGTTGATCGACATCAGGATGCCGCGCCGCACCCGCTCGTCGCTGCTTCCGGCGCGGTGGCGCCGCAGAAGCTCGACCTGGACGTGGTTCAGCGGGTCCATGTAGGGGAAGCGGTTGCGGATGGACCGGGCCAACAGCGGATTCTCGCCCAGCAGGTCGTCATGACCGGTGATCGCCAGAAGCTGGCGGCGGGTGCGCTGCCATTCCTCGCAAATGCGTCCGAAAATGCGCTCCCGCAACTCGGCGTCCTCGACCAGCTCCGCATAGCGCGAGGCGATGGCGAGGTCGCTCTTGGCCAGCACCATGTCCATGTTGGACAGCAGCGACTTGAAGAAGGGCCAGGCGCGGTTCATGCGCTGGAGCAGGGCCATCCCCTCCGGCTCCTCCTGCAACCACGCCTCCACGGCGCTGCCGAAGCCGTACCAGCCCGGCAGCATCAGGCGGCACTGCGCCCAGGAGAAGACCCAGGGAATGGCGCGCAGATCCTCGATGCGGTCCGACTTGGTGCGCGAGGCCGGGCGGCTGCCGATGTTCAGCGTGGCGATTTCCGAAATCGGCGTCGCCGTGCGGAAATACTGGGTGAAGCCCGGCGTCTCGTAGACCAGCCCGCGGTAGGCGCCGAAGGCCAGCTCCGACAGCCGCTCCATCGCCGCGTAGAAGGACTCCGCCGGCTCGACGTGGTTCTCCAGGTCGAGCAGGGTGGCCTCCAGCGTCGCGGCGGTCAGGACCTCCAGGTTGCGCTGCCCGACCTCCGGGCGCCCGTACTTCGACGCGATGACCTCGCCCTGTTCGGTGATGCGGATCTGGCCGGACACGGCGCCATGCGGCTGCGCCAGGATCGCCTGATAGCTGGGGCCGCCGCCGCGCCCGACCGAGCCGCCGCGGCCATGGAACAGCCGCATCCGCACGCCGTGCCGGTCGAACAGCTTCGCCAGCTCGATCTCCGCCTTGTACAGCTCCCAGCCGGAGGTGAGGAAGCCGCCGTCCTTGTTGCTGTCGGAATAGCCGAGCATCACCTCCTGCTCGTCCCCGCGCGAGGTGACCAGGGCGCGGTAGGCGGGCAGGGTGAACAGCCGCTCCATCGTGGCCGGGGCCTGCCGCAGATCCTCGATGGTCTCGAACAGCGGCACGATGTTCAGGCCGAGCGCCGGAGCGCGGTCCGCCGCCCCCGCCGCCGGGCGCAGCAAGCCCGCCTCCTTCAGCAGAAGCGCCACCTCCAGCAGGTCGGAGGCGCCGTCCGTCTTGGAGATGATGCTGTTCGGCAACGCGGCGGCGCCGTAGGTCTCGCGAAGCTGGCGGGTGGTGAAGAAGATCGCCAGCTCGCCCGCCGTCTCCTCGGAATAGGCGTGGTAGGGCGAGTAGAGCGGGCGGGGGCTCTGGATCTCCTCGGCCAGCAGGGCGATGCGCTCGTCCTCCGGCAGGGCGGCGTAGTCGGCGCAGCGCCCGGCGACGGCCAGCAGCTCCGCCACCGTGCGCTGGTGCACGTCGGAATTCTGGCGCAGGTCGATGGGCGCCAGATGGAAGCCGAAGGTCTTCACCGCGATGATCAGACGGCGCAGGCGCCCGGCGGCCAGACGCCCCGCCCCGTGGGCCTTCAGCGAGGCGGCCAGGATCTCCAGGTCGGCCAGCAACTCGGCGCTGGTGGCGTAGGGGTCGCTCTTGCCGACCGCGTTGCGCAGCGCCTCATGCTGGTCGAGCGTGCGCGACGTCGCCGCCAGACGGGCGTAGATGCCGGTCAGGGCGCGGCGGAACGGCTCGTCCGCGCGGTGCGGCGAATGGTCGGGCGAGCGCTTGGCCAGCTCCTCCAGCTCCGGCGAGGTGCCGAGCAGCAGCTCGGACAGCGGCAGCTCCCCGCCCAGCTCGTGGATCTCGGTCAGATAGTGGTCGAGGGCCGCGGCCGATTGCAGGCGCATCGCCTCGCGCAGGATCGGCGCCGTGACGAAGGGGTTGCCGTCGCGGTCGCCGCCGATCCAGGAACCGATGCGGAAGAAGGCCGGCAGCGACCAGTCGCGGTCCGGGAAGCGCTTGGCCAGCAGATCCTCGAAGCGGCAGGACAGCTTCGGCAGCTCCGCGAAGAAGGTGTCGGTGTAGTAGGAGATGCCGTTCTTCACCTCGTCGATCACGGCGAGGCGCTGCGGGCGCAGCATGCGGGTGCGCCACAGGGTCAGGATGGCCTCCTGGAGCGCGTCCATGTTGGCCTCCGCCTCCTCCGGCGTCAGGCGGGAGCGGTCGCGGGTGTCCAGCAGGGCGGCCACCTTGTGCTCCAGCGCCAGGATGCTCTTGCGCTGGACCTCGGTCGGGTGGGCGGTCAGCACCGGGCTGACCTGCGCGATGTCCAGCACGCCGGCCAGCCGGTCGGCCGCGACCCCGGCGGCCTCCAGCCGGTCCAGCGCGTAGGGCAGGGTGCCCTCCCGCGGCGGCGAGCCGGCGATGGCGTGGTCGCGGGTGCGGCGGATGTGGTGCTGGTCCTCGGCGATGTTGGCGAGGTGCAGGAAGTAGGAGAAGGCGCGCACCACCGACATCATCGTGTCGCGCGGCAGGCCGTTCAGGATCTCGGCCATTTCGCGCCGGGCGGAGGCGTCATCGTCGCGGTTGAAGCGGACCGACGCCTGGCGCACGCTCTCGATCACGCCGTAGACCCCGTCGCCCTCCTGCTCGCGCACGGTGTCGCCCAGCAGGCGGCCCAGCAGGCGGATGTCCTCCCGCAGGGGGAAATCCTTGTCGTCGGTAGCGGTGTCGGTATGGGGGGTGTCGGCTTCGGTGACCGGAGCGGTGGGGCGGAGGGCGGCGTCGGTGGTCATCGTGGGTCGCTCCGGCTGTGCGAAGGTGAAACCGTCGAAGAAGGGTAGGCTGGCAACTGTAAAGCAGTTCGCTGCACCTGCTAAAGCCCTTTTCCCCTTATGGGAGAACGGCTTCGGCATGGTCGCGGGCGGCGCGGTCCCGGTTGCGCCGGTTGCGGTGCGGCGTATGCCCGGATCTATCACGTGGCGGCGGTGCCCGCCACGGCGGCGCGCGGTCCTTCCGCCATGCGGCGATGGCCGGCGTTATACTAGTATATCAAAGTTTCTGGCAAGCCGCTTGGCCGGCCCGTCAGCGGGCGGCGGCCCTGAAAGAGTGCCGGTCCCCGTAAAAATCCGCCGGGACCCGGCGCCGGTTTGCGGATTCGCAAAGGCAGCGCCGTGCCGTCTTCCTACCCTGCGGGGACGGCCCGCGCCCTGTCCTGCCCCTGCCCATTTGTCCGCGGACCGAACGACGGACGAGCATGATGAGCGTTTCCACGACCGAACCGCAAACCGCCCCCCAACCGGTGGCCCCCGCGCGCAAGAGCAGCCTCTACGCCAAATACAACAAGGTCTACCCGAAGTCGGTTGCCGGCACCTTCCGCCGGCTGAAATGGCTGACGCTGATCCTTCTTCTCGGCCTCTACTACGCCGCGCCCTGGATTCGCTGGGACCGCGGCCCCAACGCGCCGGATCAGGCGGTGCTGGTCGATCTGCCGGGCCGCCGCCTGTATTTCTTCTTCATCGAGCTGTGGCCGCAGCAGGTCTATTACCTGACCGGCGCGCTGATCCTGGGGGCCATCGGCCTGTTTCTGGCGACCGCGCTCGCGGGCCGCGTCTGGTGCGGCTACGCCTGCCCGCAAACGGTGTGGAGCGACCTGTTCCTGTGGGTGGAGCGCCGGATCGAAGGCGACCGCGGCGACCGCATCCGCCTGGACCACGCCCCCTGGTCGCTCGCCAAGCTGTGGAAGAAGGCGGCCAAGCACGCCGCGTGGCTGCTGATCGCGCTCGCGACCGGCGGCGCCTGGGTGTTCTACTTCAACGACGCCCCGACCCTGGCGCTGGAGATGCTGCGGTTCGAGGCGTCCTCAAGCGTGCTGCTGTTCATCGGGCTGTTCACCGCCACCACCTATCTGCTGGCCGGCCATGCGCGCGAGCAGGTGTGCATCTACATGTGCCCCTGGCCGCGCTTCCAGGCGGCGATGCAGGACGAGGAAAGCCTGACCGTCACCTATGAGGACTGGCGCGGCGAGGGCCGCGGCCACCTCAAGCGCTCGCAAAGCTGGGAGGAGCGCCAGGCGGACGGGCTGGGCGACTGCATCGACTGCGGGTCCTGCGTCCATGTCTGCCCGACCGGGGTGGACATCCGCAACGGCCCGCAGCTCGCCTGCATCGGCTGCGGCCTGTGCGTGGACGCCTGCAACGACGTGATGAGGAAAATCGGGCGGCCCGGCGATCTGGTCCGCTTCGACTCCCTGAACGCGCAGATCGCGCGGGCTGCGGGCGCGAAGCCGGTGTTCAAGCTGGTCCGCCCGCGCACCATCATCTACACGCTGCTGCTGATCGTCGTCGGCGGGATGATGACCGCCGGTCTGGTGCTGAAGCCGACGGCGGACGTGAACATCCTGCGCGACCGCGCGCCGCTGTTCGTCACCCTGTCCAACGGCGACATCCAGAACGCCTACACGGTCAAGGTGCTGAACATGACGCGGGCGGCCCAGACCTACCGCCTGTCCGTGACCGGCCTGCCCGGCGCCGTCCTGTCGGTGGCCGGCGGCGAGGGTGAAGGGTCGGACGGCTCCGTCGCGGTCCAGGCCGATCCCGACAGCGTGGCGACCCACCGCGTGCTGGTCCGCGTGCCCAAGGAGGCGCTGCGCCAACCCTCGACCCCCACGGCCTTCGTCGTCACCCGCCAGCCGGACGGGCTGGCCGTCCAGCATGAGACCGTCTTCCTCGCCCCCTGATCCCGGCCTTCCTCCCGCCCCCGGCAGCGCCGCCCCGCTGCCGGGGGCAGGGGACGGGGTTGCCTGGAGCGCCGGGCCTGTTGCATAACGGCATCCGATCGGGGAGTTCCCCAACGGCGTCGTGAAGGTTTCCTCCATGGAAGTGTTGCGGTTCTCGCCGGACGACTTTTCCCATGAACTGCTGGCGCTCGAAGTCGCCAAGCTCATCAAGGACGAGACGCCTCCGGCAGAGCCGATCATCTTTCACGGCTATTGGAACGGCACGCTGAATGAGAAGCATCTCATTTCCGTGAAAAGCTGCTATCTGTTCAATGTGCGCGGCGGCAAAAACAAGATCGTGATCTGGACACAGAATTGCGACGACAACGCCTATCTGGACGAGATCCGGCAGTACGCCGAGGTGCGCGCCTTTTCCGAACGCGACGAATGCCGCGGCACCTTTCTCGACGGTCATGAATTCGGACGATCGATCGATGCGTCCTTTTATTCCGACATCGTGAGATACATCCTTCTCTACAAGTATGGCGGGGTGTGGTTCGATCTCGATTGCCTGTTCCTGAGGAGCGTCATCCCGCTCCTCAACCAGTTTCCCGGCAAGATCCTCGCCTACCGGTGGGAGCAGCAGAACTATCCCAACGGCGCGATCTATGTCTCTCCCACGCCGCTCTCGGAGACGATGAAGCGGAACATCGAATTCATTCAGAAACGGGGCTGCGGCTGGGGTTTCCAGCAGGCCGGCCTTGTTTACGACACGCCGATGGACATCCTCGTGCTGCCGTGCCCCTGGTTCGATGCGGGTTGGATCGACAATCCGGTGCTTCACTTCAACGGCTTCATGAAGGCGTCACCGGTCGAATACGACCTCGACACCTTCTTTCCCGGCGCCTTCTGCTTCCACTGGCACAACAAATGGTTCGACGCCATCGAGCCGGCGAGCCCGATGGACCGGCTTGCCAGGGACATCGACCGCCGGCTGTCCTTGGAGAGCTGAGCGGCGCCGCGATCTTCGCGGCTCCCCCCTGTTGATGCCCGACGCCGGATGGGAAAGGCCGGACCACGCGGGAACGGGGATGCTCCATGACCACCACGCTGACGGGAAGCGCCGACCGCCTGGAAACCGGCGGCTGGGCGGCCAGCGGCAATGTCTGGAATCCGGGCGGCTACCGGAACGGCCGTGACTTCAAGCAGGCCATCGCCATCGACGAGGCCGGTTTTCCAAACGGGACGGTGATGAGCTGGAGCTGGCCCTACGACAGCCGGCGCGCCCTGACCTACGAGAATTACCCGGTGCGCGCCTATCCGGAGCTGACCTACGGCGTCAATCCGTGGAACGGCAAGCCCTCCACCAGCATGGATTTGCCGGCGCGGATCGCCGATCTGCCGAATTTCGACGTGACCTACAAGGTCGGGCTGACCGGCGCCACGAATCTCTACAACGTCGCGGTCAGCCTGTGGATCGGCGACGACCCGGCCAAGGGGATCGAGGGCGTGACCGACGAGGTGATGGTGTGGCTGCACAGCGGCTATTTCACCCCCGCCGGGGAGCCGGTCGCCACGCTGACCGACGCGCAGGGGGACGCCACCCTGTGGAACAAGCCGCTCTTCAGCGGCGGGGTGGACGGCAACCCCATCGACTGGGAGTACACGGTCCTGCAATACGGCGACGACCGGCTTGCCGGGACGCTGGACCTGGATGGGCTGCTGGACGAGCTTCAGGACCGCGGGATCGTCAGCGGGACGGACTGGGTCCTGGGATTCCAGTTCGGCGCGGAGGTGGCGGCGGGAACAGGGTCGATGACGGTGGAACAGTTGGCCGTGGATTTCACGGCACCGCCGGCTCCGGCGTTGGGCGTGACGACGCCCCAGTCGGTGATCGGGGTGCTGCCGACGGTGTGAGGGGGAGTGGTCGCGCCGGGCCCCCACCCAACCCTCCCCCACACCTTCGGTGAGGGAGGGGACTTGTCTCCCTCTCCCGCGAAGCGGGGGAGGGTCGGGGAGGGGGCCCGGCGCAACCACTCCCCCGCCCCGATCAGCCCGCCAGCGACTTCCCGGAGGCGCCCAGGTCGGCGAAGGCCTCGTCCAGGCGGCGGACCATGCCCTGCTCGCCCAGGCGCAGCCACTTGCGCGGATCGTACAGCTTCTTCAGCGGCTTGCCCGACTGCGGGTCGATCTGATGGCGGAAGGCCGCCTCGTTCTCAAGCACGAAGCCGCCGATGGACTCGGCGAAGGCGAACTGGGTGTCGGTGTCGATGTTCATCTTGAACACGCCGAAGCCGACCGCCTGGGCGATCTTCTCCTTCTCCGACCCCGAACCGCCGTGGAACACCAGCGCCAGCGGCTTGGCGCCGCCGCCGGGATGACGCTCCGCCACCAGCGCCTGCGAGGCGCCGAGGATTTCCGGGCGCAGCTTCACGTTGCCCGGCGCGTAGACGCCGTGCACGTTGCCGAAGGAGGCCGCGACCGAGAAATGGCCGATGGGCGACAGCTCCTCATAGGCGCGCAGCACGTCTTCCGGCTGGGTGTAGAGGTGGGCGTTGTTGGCGGCGTCCAGGTCCTCCGACCCGATGCCGTCCTCCTCGCCGCCGGTCACGCCCAGCTCGATCTCCAGGCTCATGCCCAGCGGGGCGAGGCGCTTCAGGATGCGGGCGCATTCGGACAGGTTGAAGTCCAGCGACTCTTCCGACAGGTCGAGCATGTGGGAGCTGAAGAGCGGACGGCCGGTGCGGCGGAAATGCTCCTCGCCATGGCCGATCATGCCTTCGACCCAGGGGATCAGGCCCTTGTTCGCGTGGTCGGTGTGCAGGACGACGCAGACGCCGTACTGCTCGGCCAGCAGATGGACGTGCTGGGCCGCCGACACCGCGCCGAGGATGCGGGCCTGGAGCGCGTCCTTCATGCCTTCGCCGGCATAGAAGCGGGCGCCGCCGTTGGAAAGCTGCACGATCACGTCGGAGCGGTTCTTCGCCGCCGCTTCCAGCACCGCGTTGATGCCGTTGGTGCCGACCACGTTGACCGCCGGCAGAGCATAACCGCCGTCCTGGCAGGCGGCGATCAGCGCGCGGTAGTCCTCTCCGGTCACGACGCCGGGCTTCAGTCGGGTCGGGGCAGACATGGGTGGGTTCCTCCCTCGGGAAAAGATACTGCCTTGAAACATCGGTCTGATCGTTCGGCCAAGCCCCATATGGGCATGGGGCCGGCGAACGGCACGCGCTCTTTTTGCCACTTCCCGAGCCGAAACGCTGCAAAAGACTTGCCGTGAAGGCCATCGCGGGCCTGTGACCAAAGGACCCGCTCCGCCCGGCAGGCGACGCCCGCCGGCGGATTCCGCGGCGCTACCCGTCGAGCGCCACCGCCTCCAGCGCCGGCAGGTCGCAGGTGAAGACGTTCGGCGCCTGTTCGACCACGAAGCCGGCGCGCTTGAACTCCGCGACGGTGCGGCTGGCCGTCTCCATGCCGACGCCGAGCATGGCGCCCAGATCCTCCCGGCCCGACAGCAGCACCGGCTCGTCCGGTCCATCGGCGGCGAGCTTCAGGAACAGCCGGGCCAGACGCCGCCGGGCGCTGCCGGTGGACAGCTCCGTTAGCCACTCGTCGGCCTGGTGCAGGGACTGGTACCAGCGCTCCATCAGGCGGGCGTGCAGGCGCGGCGTCTCCTTGCTCAGCCGCTCCACCACCGCGCGGGGCAGGCGGCAGGTCTCGGCCTCCTGAAGCACGACCGCCGTGTGCTCGTAGGGCTTGCCGACCAGCACCTCCAGCCCGGCCACCGCCCCCCGGCGGAGCAGCCGGACGATGCGCTGCGTCCCGTCGGGAAGGAACTGGACCAGCTTCACCAGCCCGCTGCGGATCGTGTAGAGGGAGCCGCCTTCCTCCCCCGCGCTGTAGAGCACGGCGCCGGGCTGGAACCGCAGCTCGTCGATGGGGATGTGGATCAGGTCGAAATCCTGGTCGCGCAGGTCGCCGAACAGGACGAGGTCCCGTATGGCGCAACTGCTGCAGCGCGCGGTGCCCAGCCGCGCGGCGTCGATCCCGTTACGATGCACCCCTGCCTGCCTTCCATTCACCGGGTCCGCGCCCCAACCGGTCCGGTCCGCTCCGATGACGGGGGAATCTTACGTGGTCCGGCTGAAAAATTCCAATGACCGGGATGCCCCCGCCGCTTTGCCATATCGTGCACCACCCCAACGCCCTGCCCCAACGCCCTGTATTGCGCGCGAAGGAAGGGCAAATTATATGACGAACCGCTTATATCCTTGTTCTGAAGTGGTATTGTCTAAGTCATCCGCTGTTGATAACCAAACCGATGAATGCCACGTCAAGCACTCGGCTCTGTCTAAAGTCATTGGATAACCCGGACACCGAACAGGGAATTAGGGAGCGGCCTATTGGATTGTCTTTTCCGTGTGGGCAAACGCCACCTTGAGGACCGGCGCCATGACCGCCGGTGATTTGGACCTCGACGCCTGCAGCCGGGAACCGATCCATATTCCCGGCACCATCCAGCCCCACGGCATGCTGCTGGCCTTCTCCGGCGGCTCCGATCCGGTTCTGATCCGGGCCAGCGCCAACGCGGCTCCGGCGCTCCGCCTGCCGCTGGACGAGGCGCCGGGCCAGCCGCTGGAGCGGGCGCTGCATCCGCTGATCGCCGCCCCGCTCCGCTCCTTCCTCGCCGCCGGGCCGGTTCCGTCCCGTCCGGTGCCGGTGGCCTTGGCCGATCTGCCCGGCGCGGGGCGTCACCAGCTCCTCGCCCACGCCGTCCGTGATGCGGTGGGCGGCGGCGCGGTGATCCTGGAGCTGGAGCGGCTGGACGGGCTGGAGACCGGCCTCCTCGACCATGTCTATCCCCGTATGCGCGAGGCGCTGGAGCGGCTGGACGCGCTGAACACGCCGCGGGATCTGCTGACCTGCGCCGCGCGTGAGGTGCGGGCGCTGACCGGCTTCGACCGCGTGCTGATCTACCGCTTCGACGCCGACTGGCACGGCACGGTGGTGGCGGAGGACGGGAACGGGCGGCTGCCCTCCTACATGGACCTGCGCTTTCCCGCCTCCGACATCCCCACCCAGGCGCGCGAGCTGTACCGGCTGAACCGGCAAAGGCTGATCCCCGACGCCGGCTACGCCCCGGTGCCGCTGGTCCCGGCCGGGGCGGAGCCGCTGGACCTCAGCTTCTCCGTCCTGCGCAGCGTGTCGCCGGTGCATGTCGCGTACATGCGGAACATGGAGACCGCCTCCTCCATGTCCGTGTCGATCCTGCTGCACGGGGCGCTGTGGGGGCTGGTGTCCTGCCACCACCGGGAGCCCAAGGCGGCGTCCTACGCGGTGCGCTCGGCCTGCGACCTGATCGCCCAGATCCTGTCGGTGCGCATCGCCGCCGTGGAGGACCGGCGCGACGCGGAGCACCGCATCGCCCTGCAAGCCATCCAGGCGCGGCTGCTGGCCGCCATGGCCCAGGCCGACCCCTTCATCGCCGGCCTGGCCGAGCGTCCGGACGACCTGCTGCGCTTCGCCAACGCCACCGGGGCCGCCGTGGTGTTCGAGCGGCGCTGCACCCTGGTCGGCGACACCCCGACGGAGGAGCAGGTGCGCGGCCTCGTGGACTGGCTGGCCGCCCAGGGCGAGCCGGAGCGGTTCGAGACCGACAGCCTGCCCGCCCTTTACCCGCCCGCCGCGGCCTTCGAAGGCAAGGCGGCGGGCCTGCTGGCCATCGCCGTGTCGAAGCTGCACGCCAGCTACGTCCTGTGGTTCCGGCCCGAGGTGGTGCGCACGGTCCGCTGGGGCGGCGACCCGCGCAAGCCGCTGGACCGCGACGGCCAACGCCTGCACCCGCGTGCCTCCTTCGAGACCTGGAAGGAGACGGTGCGCCACCGCGCGCAGCCCTGGAGCGCGGCGGAGCGCGACACCGCCGCGGCGCTGCGCCACGCCGTGATCGGCATCGTGCTGCGCAAGGCGGAGGAGCTGGCCGCCCTGTCGCGGGAGCTCGCGCGCTCCAACAAGGAGCTGGAATCCTTCTCCTATTCCGTCTCCCACGATCTGCGGGCGCCCTTCCGCCACATCGTCGGCTATGCCGAGCTGCTGCAGGAGCTGGAGTCGGGCAGGCTGAGCGCCACCGGGAAGCGCTATCTCGACACCATCGTGGACGCGGCCAACAGCGCCGGCACGCTGGTGGACAACCTGCTGCACTTCTCCCAGATGGGCCGCAGCGAGCTGACCCCCGTCGCCGTGGACATGAACGCCCTGCTGGCGGAGGTGCGGGAGACGCTGGCCCCGGAAACCGCCGGCCGGGCGATCGCCTGGGACGTCGCCCCGCTGCCCACCGTGCGCGGCGATCCCGTGATGATGCGGCTGGTCCTGCAGAATCTTCTGTCCAACGCCATCAAATACACCCGCGGGCGGGAACCGGCGCGCATCGCCGTGGGTTGCGAAGACCGGCCCGGCGAAATCCTCTTCTTCGTGAGGGACAACGGGGTCGGCTTCAACCAAGCCTACGAGAAGAAGCTGTTCGGCGTGTTCCAGCGGCTGCACCGCAACGAGGAGTTCGAGGGCATCGGAATCGGGCTTGCCAACGTGCGCCGCGCCGTGGACCGCCATGGCGGGCGGACCTGGGCCGAGGGGCGGCTCGACGACGGGGCCACCTTCTTCTTCACGCTGCCGAAGGCCGGGGCGGCGAAACCGGATCCGCGTGACCTCCAGGAGCGATCGGAAGCATGAGTGACCTGAAACCCATCCTGCTGGTCGAGGACAACCCGCGGGACCTGGAGCTGACGCTGGCGGCGCTGGACAAGTGCCAGCTCGCCAACGACGTCATCGTCGCCCGCGACGGGGAGGAGGCGCTGCGCATGCTGACCCGCCGCGACCCGGAAACCGGAAAGCCGACCCAGCTTCCCGCCGTCGTCCTGCTCGACCTCAAGCTGCCGAAGATCGACGGGCTGGAGGTGCTGGAGCGGGTGAAGAACGACCCCGAGACCCGGCACGTCCCCATCGTGATGCTCACCGCGTCGCGCGAGGAAAGCGACCTCGTGCGCAGCTACCGGCTGGGCGTGAACGCCTTCGTGGTGAAGCCGGTGGACTTCAAGGCCTTCTTCGAGGCCATCCGCGACCTCGGGGCCTTCTGGGCGATCCTGAACGAACCGCCGGTCGGCTGCGCCCGCCGCCCGGCGGGAATCCCGTCCGCGGGAAAAGGCGCCTGAGGAATGCCAGCCGGAATGTCTTCTGCCGTCGCCATCCTGCATCTGGAAGACAGTCCGCTGGACTGCGAGCTGGCCTGCGCGCATCTGGAAAAGGCGGGGATCGCCTGCGACGTCACCCGGGTGGACACCCGCGCGGCCTTCGAGGCGGCGCTGGGCGCCAGGCGCCACGACCTGATCCTGGCCGACTTCTCCCTGCCGGACTTCGACGGGCTGGCGGCCCTGGAGATCGCCAAGGCGCGGGCTCCGGAAACCCCCTTCCTGTTCCTGTCCGGGCGCATGGGGGAGGAAACGGCGGTCGAGGCGCTGAAGCTGGGGGCGCGCGACTATGTGCTGAAGCAGCGGCTCGCCCGGCTGCCCACCGCGGTGCAGCGGGCGATCTCCGAGGCCCGCACCCTGGCCGAGCGGCGGCAGGCCGAGGAGAATCTGCGCCGGCTGCGCCAGGCCATCGACGACATCCGCGACTACGCCATCGTCACGCTGGACCCCGAGGGGTGCATCACCTCCTGGAACGAGGGCAGCCGCCGCCTCTTCGGCCACACGGAGGAGGAGGCGCTGGGACGCCCGCTGTCCCTGCTCTTCGCCCCGGAGGAACGCTGCGCGGAGGACGTGCGGGGCCTGCTGGCCGGAGTGGCGGAAAAGCAGCGCCGCGAGGTCGAATGGACCCACGTCGCGCGGGACGGGCGGCGCTTCTTCGGCTCGTCGGTGCTGACCGTGGCCCGCGACGGGACGGGCGCGCCGACCGCCTATTCGGTGGTGGTGCGCGACATCACCGACCGCCGCGCCACGGAAATCGCGCTGCGCGACAGCGAGGCCAAGTTCCGCGCCATCGCGGAAAGCATGCCGCAGCTCGTCTGGTCCGCCCTGCCGGACGGCATTCCCGACTACTACAACCCGCATTGGTACGCCTACACCGGCACCCGGGCGGAGACGATGACCGGAACCGCCTGGATGGAGGTGGTCCATCCCGACGAGCGGGCGCGGACCGGCGCCCTGTGGATCGGGGCGGTGCGGTCCGGCAGCGCCTACGAGGCGGAGTACCGGCTGCGCGGCGCCGACGGGCGGTACCGCTGGTTCCTGGGGCGCGCGGTGCCCCTGCGCGACGGGGACGGGCGGATCACCCGCTGGTTCGGCACCTGCACCGACATCGACGACGCCGTACGGGCGCGCGCCGCCCTGGCCGACGCCCGCGAGGATCTGGAACGGCAGGTGGCGGAGCGCACCGCGGAGCTGGTGTCCGCCAACCGGCGCCTGCTGGCCGAGGTGGCCGAGCGCCAGCGCGCGCAGGCCGGGCTCAGCGCGCTCTACGCCAAGACCCCGGTGCCGCTGCTCTCCCTGGACGCGGAGGGCCGGCTGCTGAGCGTCAGCGACCGCTGGCTGGAGTTCATGGGCTATGAGGCGCGCGGGCAGGTGCTGGGCCGTCACATCACGGAATTCATGCCGCTGGACGTCGCGCGCAAGCATCAGGACGACCGCTGGCCGGACCTGCTGCGGAGGGAGGCGTTCCAGGACATGCCCTACCGGCTGGTCAAGCGGTCCGGGGAGGTCGCCGACGTGCTGGTCTCCGCCCGGATCGAGCGGGACGGGCGGGGAAATTTCCTGCGCACCATGGCCGCCGTGGTCGATGTCTCCGCCCGCCTGCGCGCCGAGGCGGAGCGGGAGCGGGCGGAGGAGGCCCTGCGCCATTCCCAGAAGATGGACGCGCTGGGCCAGCTCACCGGCGGCATCGCCCACGACTTCAACAATCTGCTGACAGCGATCTCCGGCAACCTGGACCTGCTGCTGTCGCGGCTTGACACGGCGGAGCGGGCGGACCTGCGCGACTACGCCACCCACGCCAAGGTCGGGGCGACCCGCGCCGCCGGGCTGACGCAGCGCCTCCTCGCCTTCGCCCGGCGGCAGCCGCTGCGCCCCGACGCGACGGAGCCGGGCGCGCTGGTGCAGGGCATGGAGGATCTGCTGCGCCGCACGGTGGGCGAACAGGTGTCCATCGCGACCGATTGCCCGCCGGACGTCTGGCCGGCCTGGTGCGATTCCAACCAGCTTGAAATCGCGCTGCTGAACCTCGTGGTGAACGCCCGCGACGCCATGCCGGACGGCGGGCGGATCACCATCACCGCCGCCAACGCCCACCTGACGGACGCCGACGTGGCCGGCGACGCCGCCGGGGCGGCGCCCGGCGATTATGTGCTCCTGACGGTCGCCGACACCGGAATGGGCATGCCGCCGGACGTGATCAAGCGGGCCTTCGACCCCTTCTTCACCACCAAGCCGATCGGGCAGGGGACCGGGCTGGGTCTGTCGCAGGTCTACGGCTTCGTCAGCCAGTCCCGCGGGCTGGTGCGGATCGAAAGCGAGGCCGGTCGGGGCGCCGCCGTGCGCCTTTACCTGCCCCGCAGCGCGGGAGCGGAGGGCGCCGGCCTGCCGCCGGGGGCCGCCGCGGCGCCCGCGCGGGACGAAACGGCGGACGAGACCGCCGGAACCGTGCTGATCGTGGAGGACGAGGCGCTGGTCCGCATGGTTGCGGTGCAGGCGCTGGAGGACGCCGGGCTGGAGGTGGTCGAGGCGTCGGACGGGACGGAGGCGCTGGAGCTGCTGGACAGTGGCCTGCGCGCCGATCTGGTGGTCACCGACGTCGGGCTTCCCGGCATGAACGGGCGCCAGCTCGCCGAAGCGGTGCGGGAGCGGCGGCCCGATCTGGGTGTGCTGTTCATGACCGGCTACGCCTACGACGCCACGCACGGCACCGGCATCCTGGAACCGGGCTGCGAGGTGCTCCAGAAGCCCTTCGAGACCACGGCGCTGGTCGCCCGCGTCACCGGCATGCTGGCCCATGGGCAGGGCGCCGCCGTCCGTGAAACTATGCCGGAACGCCATTGCGACTGAAGCGTTGACTCTCCGGCGAAGGAGCCGTGGAATCGCCTTTGAAGTCCCCTCTCCCCGCTTTCGGCGGACCTTCGGTCCGCCGAAAGCGGGGAGAGGGCTATGAAGGCCAAATGCGCTTGCTCTGGGCAAAAGAGGGTCCAGCCCGTGCGCATGGACTCCGCGAGGGGGGAGGACGGGCGATGCTTCAGGTCTCCGAATCGCAGGTGCGCCTTGGGCTGTCGGCGCCGGACAAGACGGAGGCCATCCGCCTCGCCGGGCGGGCGATGGTCGACAGCGGCCTGATCGACCCCGGCTACATCGACAGCATGCTGGGCCGCGAGGCGGTGTCCGGCACCTATCTGGGCAGCGGCATCGCCATCCCCCACGGCCTTCCCGAAGCGCGCGATCTGGTGCGGCGCACCGGCGTCGTGGTCGTCCAGTTCCCGCAGGGCGTGGATTGGGGCGGCGGGGAGCCGGCGCGGCTGGTTGTCGGCATCGCCGCCAGGTCGGACGAGCACATCGCCGTCCTGCAACGGCTGACCGGCGTGCTGGGCGACCCCGCGGCGGCCGAGCGGCTGGGCACCACCCGCGACCCGCGCGCCGTGATGGCCGTGCTGAACGGCGAGGCGCCCGCCGCACCCGCTTCGGAACCCGCCGCCATTCCCGTCGACGGGGATTCCGTGTCGGTCGCCGCCCCGTCCCCCCACGGGCTGCACGCCCGCCCGGCGACGGCGCTGGTCGAGATCGCCAAACGCTTCCGCGCGGAGATCGCCGTCCGGCACGGCGGCGCCACGGCCAACGCCAAGAGCCTCGTCTCCCTGCTGCGGCTCGGCGCGTCGGGCGGCCAGCCCCTGACCGTCACCGCCTCCGGCGAGGACGCCGCGGCGGCGCTCCGGGCCATCCACGCCGCCTTCGAGGCCGGGCTGGACGAACCGGTTCCCGTGGCCGCGTCTGCGGCGAAGTCTGCGGCGGAGGAACCGGCGCCGCGGGCCGTCCCGGCGGACCTCGACTATGACGGGCGGGTGATCGCCGGCATCTCCGCCTCGCCCGGCGTCTCCACCGGTCCCGTCTGGACGTTCCAGCGGGAGGAGCTGACGGTCACCGAGACCGCCCCCGATCCCGAGCCCCAGCACCGCCGGCTCGATCAGGCGCTCGCCGCCGCCGCCGCCGACCTGCGCAACCTGCATGAGGAGTTCTGGAAGAAGGCCGGCGCCGCCAAGGCCGCCATCTTCAAGGCGCATCAGGAGCTTCTCGACGATCCCGAGATGGTCGGGGAGGCCCACGCCCTGATCGCCCAGGGCAAGAGCGCCGGCTGGGCGTGGCGCGCGGTCTACGAGGAGCGCGCGGCGACGCTGGCCCAGCTCGCCGACCCGCTGCTGGCCGGGCGCGCCGCCGACCTCAACGACGTGGGGCGCCGCGTGCTGCGTCTGCTGGCCGTGGTGACGGAGACCATGGCGGCGCTGCCGGACCATCCCGTCATCCTGCTGGCCGAGGATCTGGAACCCTCCGACACGGCAAAGCTGGACCCCGCCAAGGTGCTGGGGCTGTGCACGGCGGGGGGCGGCGCCACCTCCCACACCGCGATCATCGCGCGCTCGCTGGACATTCCCGCGGTGGTCGCCGCCGGGCCGTCCGTGCTGGACCTGGAGAACGGGCGCGCGGCGATTCTCGACGGCGACGGCGGCGTGCTGGTGGCCGACCCCAGCGAGCGCGACCGCAGCCGCGCCGCTGAGGCCCGCATCAGGGTGGGCGAGCGGCGGGAGGCGGAGCGGCTCGACCGCTACAAGCCCGCCATCACCACCGACGGCAAGCGCGTGGAGGTCGCCGCCAACATCTCCGACCCGGCGGAGGCGGTGCAGGCCGTGGAGGCGGGCGGGGAGGGCGTCGGGCTGATGCGGACAGAGTTCCTGTTCCTCCAGCGCGACCTGCCCCCGGACGAGGAGGAGCAGTTCGCCGCATACCGAACCATGGTGCGGGCGATGAACGGGCTGCCGATCATCCTGCGCACGCTGGACATCGGCGGCGACAAGAACGTGCCCTACCTGCGCATGCCGGCGGAGGGCAACCCCTTCCTCGGCGTGCGCGGCATCCGCCTGTGCTTCGAGCGGGAGGACCTGTTCCGCACGCAGCTCCGCGCCATGCTGCGCGCCTCGGTGGAGGGGCCGGTGCGCATCATGTACCCGATGATCGCCGCCCCCGCGGAGCTGGAACGCGCCAAGGCGATCACCGAGGCGGTGCGGCGGGAGCTGGGCGTGCCGCCGGTCGAGGTCGGCATCATGATCGAGGTGCCGTCCGCCGTGATGCTGGCCGACCGGTTGGCGCGCGAGGTGTCCTTCTTCTCCATCGGCACCAACGACCTGACGCAGTATGTGCTGGCGATGGACCGGCTGCACCCGGTGCTGGCCCCGCAGGCGGATGGGCTGCACCCCGCCGTGCTCCGCATGGTGAGCCACACCGTGGACGCCGCCCGCCGCGCCGGGATCTGGGTCGGCGCCTGCGGCGGGGTGGCGGGCGACCCGGCGGGGGCGGTCCTGCTGTCCGGCCTGGGCGTGGCGGAGCTGAGCGTGGCGATCCCCGCCGTTCCCTCCGTCAAGGCGCGGCTGCGCGCCATCGCCATGGCCGACGCCGAACGCACCGCCCGCGAAGCGCTGGACTGCGCCGACGCGGCGGAGGTGCGGTCGCTGGTCCGTCAACGCTTCGCCGACGCCGGAGGCGTGTCATGAACCCGCTGGACAACCGCCGCCCCGGCGTCGTCACCGTGACGCTGAACGCCGCCATCGACCAGACGCTGGACGTGCCGGGCTTTGCCGCCGGGGCGGTCAACCGGGCGGTGGCCGAGACGCGGACCGCCGGGGGCAAGGGCATCAACGTCGCCGCCTTCCTGTCGGGCACCCCTTCGTCCAGCGGGACGGTGCCGGTGACCGCCACCGGGTTCCTGGGCGAGGAGAACACCGCCGTGTTCGACGCGCTGTTCCGCCGCCGCGGCATCCGCGACCGCTGCCTGCGCCTGCCGGGCCGCAGCCGGGTGAACATCAAGCTGGTGGACCGCGAGGGCCGCTCGGTCACCGACATCAACCTGCCCGGCCTGCATGTCCCGGCGGAAAGCTGGCGGGGGCTGCTGACCGTGGTGGACGACCTCGCCGCCGCCAACCGGACCTTCGTGCTGGCCGGCAGCGTGCCGGCGGGCGTGCCCGATACCGCCTATGCCGAGATGGTTGCCCACCTGCGCGCCCGCGGCGCCTTCGTCGCGGTGGACGCCAGCGGCCCGCCGCTGCGCCACGCCGTGGCCGCCCGCCCCGACATGGTGAAGCCGAACGCCGCGGAGCTGTCCGAACTGCTGGGCCGCCCCCTGAACGGCCGTGCGGAGCTGGTGCGCGCCGCCCGCGACCTGTCGGAATCGGGAATCGCCCTGGTCGTCGTGTCGCTGGGGGCCGAGGGCGCGGTCTTCGTGGAGGGGGGCCGCGCCCTGCTGGCCGTGCCGCCGCCGGTCGAGGTCGCCAGCACGGTCGGCGCCGGGGACGCCATGGTGGCCGGGGTCATCGCGGCCCGGCTGGAAGGGGCGGGGCCGGAGGGGGT
>NZ_JAUJFI010000071.1 GCF_030849505.1 Azospirillum isscasi
GAGGCCGCCCGCAACCCCGCCCGCCAGCCCGGCGGCCTGCTGCGCCGGGAGCCCAGCCCCGCCGCGGAGGGCAAGAAAGCCGCCGCCCCGACGCTGGACGACGAGCCCGCGGCGGCGGAGGCCGGCGCCCTGCGCGCCACGCCGCGCTCGCGCCTGTCCGACTCGATCAGTGTCGAGCCGCGGGCGGAGGCCAAGACCCGCGCCGTTCCCGTGGTGACCGCCCCCGCCGGGGGCAAGGCCAAAGCCGCCGACCAGGGGCGTCCGCCCAAGCAGACCACCCTGCATCTGGAGGAGGCGGACGGGTACGAACTGCCGCCGCTCGACCTGCTCCAGGTCGTTCCGACCAGCGCGCGCGGCGAGAAGGTGGACGAGGCGGCGCTGCGCGAGAACGCGGTCCGGCTGGAAGGCGTGCTGTCCGACTTCGGCGTGCGCGGCGAGGTGCAGAAGGTCCATCCCGGCCCGGTGGTCACCCTCTACGAGCTGGAGCCGGCCCCCGGCACCAAGTCGTCCCGCGTCATCGGTCTGGCCGACGACATCGCCCGCTCGATGAGCGCGGTGTCGGTCCGCGTCGCCGTGGTGCCGGGCCGCAACGTCATCGGCATCGAGCTGCCCAACGCCAAGCGCGAGACGGTTCTGCTGCGCGAGCTGCTGGCCGGCGACGTCTTCGACAAGACGGCGGGCAAGCTGCTGCTGGCTCTGGGCAAGGACATCGGCGGCCAGTCCGTGGTGGCCGACCTCGCGCGATTCCCGCATCTTCTGGTGGCCGGCACGACCGGTTCGGGCAAGTCTGTGGCGATCAACACGATGATCCTGTCGCTGCTCTACCGCCTGCCGCCCGACCGCTGCCGCTTCATCATGATCGACCCCAAGATGCTGGAGCTGTCGGTCTACGAGGGCATCCCGCATCTGCTGACGCCGGTCGTCACCGACCCGAAGAAGGCGGTGGTCGCCCTGAAATGGACGGTGCGGGAGATGGAGGACCGCTACCGCAACATGTCCAAGCTGGGCGTGCGCAACATCGAGGGTTACAACGCCCGCCTGCGCGAGGCCCGCGCCGACGGCGAACTGCTGACCCGCCGCGTCCAGACCGGCTTCGACCCCGACACCGGCAAACCGATCTTCGAGGAGCAGCCGCTCGACCTGAAGGAGCTGCCCTACATCGTCGTGATCGTGGACGAGATGGCCGACCTGATGCTGGTGGCGGGCAAGGACATCGAGGCGGCGATCCAGCGGCTTGCCCAGATGGCGCGGGCCGCCGGCATCCACCTGATCATGGCGACCCAGCGCCCCTCGGTGGACGTGATCACCGGCACCATCAAGGCCAACTTCCCGACCCGCATCAGCTTCCAGGTCACCTCCAAGATCGACAGCCGCACCATCCTGGGCGAGCAGGGGGCGGAGCAGCTTCTCGGCCAGGGCGACATGCTCTACATGGCCGGCGGCGGGCGCATCACCCGCGTCCACGGCCCCTTCGTCGCCGACGGCGAGGTGGAGCAGGTGGTGAAGTTCCTGAAGACGCAGGGCGAGCCCAGCTACGTCGACGCCATCACCGAGGAGGAGGACGAGGACGGAGCGTCCTTCGACGACGGCGGAGCCGGCGGCGGGTCGGGCGACGACCTCTACGACAAGGCGGTGGCGGTGGTCTGCCGCGAGCGCAAGGCGTCGACCAGCTTCATCCAGCGCCAGCTCCGCATCGGCTACAACTCCGCAGCCCGGCTGATCGAGCGGATGGAGACCGAAGGCGTCGTCAGCAAGCCCAACCACGCCGGCAAGCGCGACGTTCTGGCCCGCAACATCGAGGAGTAACGGCCCCGGCCCCCTCCCTGGTCCTTCCCCTCTTCGAGGTGGAGGGAACTGCCGCTGCGTCGCTCAAGCCCCCTCTCCCTCGAAAAGGGGGAGGGTTGGGGAGGGGGAAGGCGCTTTTTAATCCTTGGAACCCTCGCCGCCCCGCCCCATTTCCGCCCGGAACGTCCGGTAAAAGCAGGCATCATGAAGACCGTGTTCCGCCGCCTCCTGGCCGCCGCCGCCCTTTCCGTCTCCGTCGCCATGGCCGGCGCCTTCCCGGCCCAGGCCGCGCCGCGCGCCGCCGCGCTGTCCGCACAGGATCAGGCGCTGGTGGCCCAGGCGGAACACTATCTGAACGGCATCGGCACGCTGCAATCGAAGTTCGTGCAGGTCGCCCCGAACGGCCACCAGACCGCCGGCACCTTCTACCTGTCGCGCCCGGGCCGGATGCGGCTGGAATACGACCCGCCGGTGAAGGACTTCGTCGTCGCCGACGGCGCGTTCATCTTCTATTGGGACGGGGAGATGCGGCAGCAGTCCAGCGCCCCCATCGGCAGCACGCTGGCCGACTTCATCCTGCGCAAGAACATCCGGCTGTCCGGCGACGTGACGGTGACCGGCGTCTTTCAGGCGCCCGGTCTGGTGGAGATCAGCCTGACCGAGACCAAGGACCCCGGCAAGGGCACCCTGACGCTGGTCTTCGAGGACCGCCCCTTCCAGCTCCGCAAATGGCGGGTGCTGGACGCCCAGGGGCTGACCACCGAGGTGGCCCTGCTGAACCCGCGCGAGGGCGTGCAGTTCGAGTCCAAGCTGTTCTACTTCGTCGAACCCAGCAAACACGATTACGGCCGCAACAACTGATCCGCACGGATTTCGCGCGAATCCCGCAGCCGCGACAACCCGCCGCCGCAACGAAGCCGCCCGTTCCCTGTTGCCGATGCATGCCGTGCGCAGTCACCCGCGTCCGGCATGTCACGGACAAGGGAGACGGGATCATGGCAACGGAGCCGATGTTTGAGGCCCGGCGGGTTCAGGGCATGAACGACCTGCTGGCGCGCAATTGGTGGGCGCTGGCGCTGCGCGGGGCCGCGGCGGTGATGCTCGGCCTTCTGGCCTTCCTCCTGCCGGGGGCGACGGTCGCCACGCTGGCGGTCCTGCTCGCCGTTTATCTGCTGATGGACGGGCTGTTCGCCATCGTCGGCGGCATCCGCGCCGCCCAGGCGCAGGACCGCAGCCTGCCCTTCATCCTGGACGGCGTGGTCAGTCTGGTGGCGGGTGCGGTGGCCCTGCTGTGGCCGGAGGCGAGCCTGTTCGCACTGGTCTTCGTGATCGCCGCCTGGTCGGTCATCACCGGCTTCGCCAAGATCATGACCGCATGGCGGATGCACCGCAGCCACGGCAAATGGGCCTGGGGCGTGGCCGGGGCCCTGTCGGTGCTGTTCGGCATGGGCATGTGGGTCCTGCCGTCGCTGGGCCTGCTGGCCCTGGCGCTGGGCGTGGGCAGCTTCCTGATCGCCTATGGGGTATTGGCCATCATCACCGCCTTCCGCCTGCGCCGCTGCCACAACGACCGGAACCACCATTCCGGCCATGGCAACGCCGTGGCGGCGGAATGACGGCCGGCGGCGCGGCGGGTCACCGTCCGGGGGCGATGCGGCGGTAGATGAGCGCCTCCGCGACGTGCGGGCGGCGCACGCCGCCCCCGCCGTCCAGGTCGGCCAGCGTCCGGGCGACGCGCATGACGCGGTGATAGCCGCGCGCCGACAGCTTCAACCGCTCCGCCGCCTCGGTCAGCAGGGCGCGGCCCGGCTGGTCGGGGGCGGCGGCCTTTTCCAGCAACTCGCCGTCGGCTTCGGCGTTGGTGCGCACCGTCCGGCCTTCGGGAAAGGGACCGAAGGCGGCGTAGCGCTCCGCCTGGACGGCGCGGGCCACCGCCACGCGGGCGGCCACGTCGGCGCTGCCCTCCGCGGGCGGCGGCAGGCTGAGATCGGTGGGGCTGACGGCGGGCACGTCGATGTGCAGGTCAATCCGGTCGAACAACGGGCCGCTGATTTTCGACTGGTAGTCCGCGGCGCATTTCGGCGCGCGGGCGCAGGCCAGCGACGGGTCGTCCAGATGGCCGCAGCGGCAGGGATTCATCGCCGCGATCAACTGCACCCGCGCCGGGTAGGTGACGTGGTGGTTGGCCCGGCTGACCACCGCCCTGCCGGTTTCCAGCGGCTGGCGCAACGCCTCCAGCGTGGCGCGCGGGAATTCGGGAAGCTCGTCCAGGAACAGCACGCCCTTGTGGGCCAAGGAGATCTCGCCGGGCTTGGCGCGCGACCCGCCGCCAACCAGCGCGGGCAGGCTGGCCGACTGGTGCGGAAAGCGGAAAGGCCGTTGGCGCAGCAGCTTTCCGTCGTCCAGCAGCCCGGCGACGCTGTGGATCATCGACACCTCCAGCGCCTCCGCCGGGTCGAGCGGCGGCAGGAGCCCCGGCAGCCTTGCGGCCAGCATCGACTTGCCGGAGCCGGGCGGCCCGATCATCAACAGATTGTGCGATCCGGCGGCGGCGACCTCCAGGGCGCGCTTGGCTGTCTCGTTCCCCTTCACGTCGCGCAGGTCGAGCGGCGCTTCGGCGCTTTCCTGGATGCGCGGGCGGGGGCGGGTCAGCACCTGCTGGCCGCGGAAATGGTTGATGAGGGCCAGGAGGGTTGCGGGCGCCAGAACGTCCAGCCCCTCGCCCGCCCAGGCGGCCTCCCCGCCGCAGGCGTCCGGGCAGATCAGCCCGCGGTCGTTGGCCAGCGCGTTGATCGCCGCGGGCAGCACCCCGGCCACCGGCGACAGCGCCCCGTCCAGCGCCAGTTCGCCCAGCGCGCAATAGCGGCTCATCTCCAGATCGGGCAGCACGCCCATGACGGTCAGCAGGGCCAGCGCGATGGGCAGGTCGAAATGGCTGCCCTCCTTCAGCACGTCCGCCGGGGCGAGGTTGACGGTGATCCGCTTGGCCGGCAGGGCGAGGCCGAGCGCGTGCAGCGCCGCCCGCACCCGCTCCCGGCTTTCCGCCACCGCCTTGTCGGGCAGGCCGACCACGGTGAAGGCGACGATGCCGCCGGACATCTGAACCTGGACGTCGATGTCCAGAACCTCGATGCCCTGAAACGCCACCGTGTTGATCCGCGCAACCATGCCGAACGTCACCCATGTCAAAATGCACGCGATTGTATGAAAGGCGATGGCAATATGCCAGCGTGACGGGCGGCGCAGGGCCGTTTCGCGGCCAAGCGTCCTTGGGCGGCGGGCCGCTCCGCCCTACACTCCTTGTCAGAGCGGAACACCAAACAAGGGTCAGAGACCGTGCAGCTTCTTCTCAGCACCTGGGCCGAGGCCGAGTCTTATCTGAAGACGTCCAAGGGCATCGTCATGCCCATCGGCTCCACCGAGCAGCATGGGCCGAACGGCCTGATCGGCACCGACGCCATCTGCGCGGAGGTCGTCGCCCGCGGCGTCGGCGACGCCACCGGGGCCATGGTCGGGCCGACCATCCCGGTGGGCATGGCCGTGCACCACATGGATTTCGCCGGCTCCATGACGCTGAAGCCCTCCACCCTGATCGCCCTGCTGCGCGATTATGTGATGTCGCTGTCGGAGCACGGGTTCGAGCGCTTCTTCTTCATCAACGGCCATGGCGGCAACATTCCGTCGCTGCGCGCCGCCTTCTACGAGATCTACGCGGAGAACCGCGCCCAGCGCGGCAAGGGAGCGCCGGACCTGCGCTGCACCCTGGTCAACTGGTGGGAGAATCCGGAGGTCGGGCGCCTGTCGCGGGAGCTGTTCGGGGCCAGGGAAGGCTCCCACGCCACGCCCAGCGAGGTGTCGCTGACCCAGTTCGCCTATCCCGAGTCGATCAAGACCGCGGCGATGGACCCGGAAACCGCCGCACCCGGCGGCTTCTACGACGCCCGCGACTTCCGGCGGCGCCACCCGGACGGGCGCATCGGCTCCGCCCCCGGCCTCGCCGCGCCGGAGCATGGAAAGCGCCTGTTCGAACTGGCGGTGCAGGCGATTTCCCGCCAGTACGGCTCCTTCATGGCGGAGGAGTGAGCGGAAAAGCCAGCTTGCGGCCTTGAACTCGGGCGGGGCTTCACCGCATCATCCCGCGCCGAGACAACGATTGTGGGAACAGCCGTCATGCCGAACCGCCAGAGGCGCGCCGCGCTCTCCATCACCATGGGGGCGGCCCTCGGGCTGGCCTGCGCGCTGGCCGCCGGTCCGGCGCTGGCCCAGGCGGCCCCCCGCACCGACCTGGTGGTCGGGATGCGGCTGGAGCCGCCGCACCTCGACCCCACGGCGGGGGCCGCCGCGGCCATCGACGAGGTGACCTACGCCAACCTGTTCGAGCCGCTGACCCGCATCGACGCTGAAGGCAAGGTGGTGCCGGGCCTCGCCGAAAAGTGGGAGGTGTCGGCGGACGGGCTGACCTACACCTTCCATCTGCGCAAGGGCGCCACGTTCCACGACGGCAGCGCCGCCGATTCGGCGGACGTCAAGTTCTCGCTGGACCGTGCGCGGGGCGCCGATTCGGTCAACGCCCAGAAGGGCTACTTCGCCGCCGTCGCCGGGGTGGAGGCGCCGGACGCGCAGACCGTCGTGGTCACCCTGTCGCGGCCCGACGGGCTGTTCCTGTTCCATATGGCGTCCGGCGATGCGGCCATCGTGGCCCCCGAATCGGCGGGCACCAACAAGCAGACCCCGGTCGGCACCGGCCCGTTCAAGTTCGAGCGCTGGGTGGCCGGCGACCGGGTGGTGCTGGTGCGCAACCCCGACTATGACGGGCCGAAGCCGGCGCTGGAGCGCGTCACCTTCCGCTTCATCAGCGACCCGGCGGCCCAGGTCGCCGCGCTGAAGGCCGGCGACATCGACAGCTTTCCGCAGTTCGACACCTACGAGGCGCTGCCCCAGTTCCGCGACGACGGGGCCTTCACCGTCATGGTCGGCACGACGGAGGGGGAGACGATCCTCGGCACCAACAACGCCCGCAAGCCCTTCGACGACGTGCGGGTGCGCCGGGCCATGGCCCACGCCATCGACCGCAAGACGCTGATCGACGGGGTGCTGTTCGGCAACGGGGCGGCCATCGGCAGCCACTTCCCGCCGCACCGCGCCGGCTATGTCGACCTGACCGGCCTCTACCCCTACGACCCGGACAAGGCGAAGGCGCTGCTCGCCCAGGCCGGCTATCCGGACGGGTTCGAGACGACGCTGCGCCTGCCGCCGCCGATCTACGCCCGCCGCTCCGGCGAACTGATCGCCGCCATGCTGGCGGAGGTCGGCGTCCGCGTGAAGGTCGAGCCGGTGGAATGGGCGCCCTGGCTGGAGAAGGTGTTCAAGGGCAAGGATTACGACCTGACCCTGATCGCCCATACGGAGCCGCTGGACATCGACATCTACGGGCGCCCCGACTACTACTTCAACCACCGCAGCGAGCGCTTCAACGCCGTGGGGGCGGAACTGGACCGCACCCAGGATGCTGCCAAGCGCAACGCCCTCTACGGCGAGCAGCAGCGCATCCTGGCCGAGGACGCGGTGAACGGCTTCCTCTTCATGCTGCCGTCGGCCACCGTGCAGAAGTCCGGGGTGCAGGGCATGTGGGTGAACCGCCCGATCCAGGCCAACGACGTGACGGGCGTCCGGTGGAAGTGATCCGGCGCGACCGGACCGGGCCGTCCGGGGGCTGACCCGCGTGCTGGCCTTCCTGGCGCGCCGCCTGCTGACCCTGGCGCTGACGGCGTGGCTGGCCACGCTGGCGGTCTTCGCCGTGCTGGAGGCGATCCCGGGCGACCCCGCCCTGGTGATGCTGGGCACCGGCGCGCAGCCGGAGGCGGTGGCGGCGTTGCGCCATCAGATGGGGCTGGACCGGCCCTGGCCCCTCCGCTACGCCGGCTGGGTGGGCGGCATGCTGCACGGGGATTTCGGGACCAGCCTGACCTACGCGCGCCCGGTCGCCGGGCTGGTCGCCGACCGGCTGGCCATCACCCTGCCGCTGGCGGCGCTGGCGCTGGTCCTGTCGGCGGGGATCGCCGTTCCGCTGGGCCTGTTCGCCGCCGGGCGGCAGGGGCGGGCGGGGGACTGGGCGGTCATGGCCTTCGGGCAGATGGGCATCGCGGTGCCCGGCTTCTGGTTCGCCATCCTGCTGATCCTGCTGTTCTCCGTGCGGCTGGGCTGGTTCTCCGCCGGCGGCTTTCCGGGATGGGAGGCCGGGGCGGGGCCGGCGCTGAAGGCGCTGCTGCTGCCCGCGGTGGCGCTGGCCCTGCCGGAGGCGGCGATCCTGGCGCGCATCACTCGCACGGCGGCGCTCGACACGCTGCGCGAGGAGTATGTGCGGACGGCGGTCGCCAAGGGCCTGCCGCGCCGGGTGGTCCTGCGCTGCCATGTGCTGCCGAACGCGCTGATCCCTGTCGCCACCATCCTGGGCCTGCAATTCTCCTTTCTGGTTGCCGGGGCGGTGGTGGTGGAGAACGTCTTCACCCTGCCGGGGCTGGGCCGGCTGCTCTATCAGGCCATCGGCCAGCACGACCTGATCGTGGTGCAGAGCGTCGTCGTGCTGCTGGCGGTCACGGTGGTGGCCGTCAACGCGCTGGTGGACATCGCCTGTGCGGCCATCGACCCGCGCCCGCGGGTGACGGCATGACGCGGCTGAAACGCCTGCCGGTCAGCCTGCTTCTGGGCGGGCTTCTCACCGCGCTGGTGGTGGGGGCGGCGCTGCTGTCGCTGGTCTGGACGCCCTTTCCGGCGGAGCAGGTGCGGGTGGTCGCCCGGCTGCGCCCGCCGGGGCCGGTTCATTGGCTGGGCACCGACCATTTCGGGCGCGACGCGCTCTCGATGATCCTGGTCGGCGCCCGCAACTCGCTGGCGGTCGGGGCGGCGGCGGTGGCGCTGGGGGCGCTGCTGGGCGTGCCCTTGGGGCTGGCCGCCTCCGCCTGGGGGCGCTGGGGGGACGAGGCGGTGGCCCGGCTGGGCGACCTGCTGTTCGCCTTTCCGGCGGTGCTGACGGCGATCCTGCTGACCGCCGCGCTGGGGGCGGGGGCGGTGAACGTCGTGCTGGCGCTGGGCCTGTTCAACGCCGCGGTCTTCGCGCGGGTGGCGCGCGGGGCGGCGCTGGCCGTCTGGCGGCGGGACTTCGTGCGGGCCGCGCTGGCGCTGGGGCGCGGGCCGCTGTCGGTGACGCTGGTGCATGTGCTGCCCAACATCGCCGGGGTGGTGATCGTCCAGGGGACGGTGTTGTTCGCCGTGGCGGTGCTGAACGAGGCGGCGCTGAGCTATCTCGGCCTGGGCATCCAGCCGCCCTCGCCCTCCTGGGGCAAGATGCTGGGCGACGCGCAGACCTTCCTGTTCACCGCCCCCCTCCAGGCGATCTTCCCGGGGGCGGCCATCGCGGTGACGGTGCTGGGGCTGAACCTGCTGGGCGACGGGCTGCGCGACGTGCTGGACCCGCGGCATCGCTCGGCGGGGCTGCTGTAGACTTGACCGCGGTTGACTTGACACAAGGCGCCCAACCTTGTGTCAAGTGTCAACCTCCGTGGCTCAGTCGCCGCGGTGCCGCTTGGCGATCGGCTGGGAGAATTGCAGCTCGATGTCCCAGGGGAAGTGGATCCAGGTGTCCTGGCTCACCTCGGTGATGAAGGTGTCGACCAGCGGGCGGCCCGCCGGCTTGGCGTAGACGGTGGCGAAATGCGCCTTGGGCAGCATCCGGCGCACGATCACCGCGGTTTTGCCGGTATCCACCAGATCGTCGATGATCAGCCAGCCCTCGCCTTCCCCGGCGTTGGCGCCCTCGACCCCCTTCAGGACCATCGCCTCGCGCTGGTTCTGGTGGTCGTAGCTGGAGACGCAGACGGTGTCGATCAGGCGCAGCTCCAGCTCGCGCGCGATGATGGCCGCCGGGACGAGACCGCCGCGGGTGATGGCGATGATGCCCTTCCAGGGACCCTTGTCGATCAGGCGCCAGGCCAACGCCTTGGCGTTGCGGTGAAGCTCCTCCCACGACACGGGGAAGTGCTTGTTGAACGGGACGGCTTCTGGCACGGCTAGGAACTCCGAAAGAAACGTGCGCCGCTTATACCCCAAGCCCCACCGCCGGGCAATCGACCGCGTGGCGGGGCGAAAAAAGGTCTTGCAGCCCGGAATCCTTTTGAGTAAGTTGCGCGCCTCGACGACGGACGGTCTACGCCGCCGCCGGGAAATCAAAGCGGAATGCGCCCGTAGCTCAGCTGGATAGAGCACCAGACTACGAATCTGGGGGTCAGGAGTTCGAATCTCTTCGGGCGCGCCATTCCTTCCGCACTGCACAAGAAAGCCGCCCTTGGGCGGCTTTTGTGCTTTCTGATGCACGCATCAGTGGCTTTTCTTCTTCTTTGCTGTCCGCTTCGCCTTGGGCGGCTTGGCCATGGCGTTGAACAGGGCGGTCTGGTTGCGCCGGGCGGCGGCGCTGAACAGGCCGGTCCAGAAACCGATCGCCTGATTGGCCGACCGGTTGGCCATGGACATCCAGACACTGCGCGGTGTTCCCTTCATGCTCTCCCTCCGTTGATGAACGTGGTGCGTTCAGGCGCCGGCCACGATCGCGCGGCGGCGGCGGACCCGTGTCCAGGACATGGTCAGGCCCACCCGCTCGGCACAGCCGTAGTGCCAGGGGCGGTTCTCGGCATCGCCGGCCCAATGGGGTTCCCCGGCCCGCAAAGGCATCCCGCAATGGCAACAGGTCGGTGGAGCGGGAAGGTGGGCGGCGTCCCGTTTCGTCAGCTGGGTCATAGGGCATCTCATCCAGAGCGTCTTATTCCAGAGGCGTCTCAGGCACGGCGTTTCGGGAAGGCACGGCGTCCAAGAGCGTGTGTTTTTCGGGCGTGTCATCTCGCAGTGCGAAGAATGACCGTCCGGCCTTTCCGAAGAAACGTCGCAAAAGTGAAATGCCCATGGGGTGCCCTCGACCAGGGGGGTATGCCCATGGTCAGGATGGATGCCGCGAGATCCTTGGCATTCAACGCTTTTTGCCCCTATCCCGGGCGACCGCGGCGGGACGGGGCGGCCCTTCTTGATCACACCCCGATTCACAGCCGGTTAACCATCCGCGCCTAGCGTCCGCCGCCTTCGCTGCGGCCCTTTTGCTGCGCCGCAGCATCTCGGAGGACAAAGGCGTAATCGATGGTTTTCCTGTTGCACCACCTGCCGCCCCTGCCGCTCGTCGCGGCGACCGGGCTTGCCGGTCTGGCGCTGGGCGTCCTGTCCACGCTGCTTCAGGACCGGCGGACGATCCTGGCCACGCAGGCCGGGGCCAGCGCCCTGTTCGTCGTCCATTTCTTCGCCCTGGGCGCCCACACCGGGATGCTGATGTGCGCGCTCGGCCTCGTCCAGATGGCGGCGGCCTATCCGGAACGGCGCCCGCGCTGGCTGGGCGCCGTCTTCGCCGCGACCGTCCCGGCGGCGCTGGCCGTCGCGGCGGCGACGTGGCAGGGGCCGATGTCCGCCCTGTCGGCGGCGGGCTTCGTCCTGGGCACCGTCGGGCGCTGGCAGAGCGCGGTCGGGCGGATGCGTCTGTTCTTCCTATCCTCCACGCTGGTCGGGGCGGGCCACAACGCGCTGGCCGGTTCGGCCTTCGGGCTGGCGTCGGACGCTCTGACCCTGTCCGGCCACCTGCTCGGCCTGTGGCGCGACGGTCCGCCCCGCTGCGGCAGAGGTCAGCGCTTGGCTTCCGCGGTCCCCGCGGTTTCACGGCGCTCCAGGTAGGTCTTGGTGAGCTGCGGCAGGCGCTGCTCCAGCCACGCCGCCATTTCCAGTTCCTCGTCCAGGCTCGGCTGGAGCATCCGGGCGATTTCCGGCTCCCCGGCCTGCTCCGCCGCGGCGATCAGGGCGCGATAGTTGGCGATCTCGAAATGCTCGAAGGAATAGTCGAAGATCGACGCCTTCACGATCTCGTCGGACGCCATGACGCCGGACAGCGACTGCGCGTTGCCGATCAGCATGGCGACCCCGGTCTTGATCGCCGAGGTGTCGGTGCCCAGCCGTTGCAGGCACTGCTTCAAGCGGTCGGCCTGCCGGTTCGACACCTGGATGTGCTCCTGCACCTTGGCGAGGACGTCCGGGTAGTTTTTGATGCGCTCCGCCTGCCGCTCCAGCATCTCGACCGCCTGGCTTTCCATGGCGTGGGCGTCGCGCAGCCAGTCGATCAGGGTTTCCTTGATGGTGTTGGCCACAGATCCTCTCCCTCGTTGCGTTATCGGAACAGTCCTTCGGGGATGGACCGACAACAGGGCGGGGGGCGGATCGTCACCATCGGAAAGCGCTGAAGCACCTCTCGGATGCATCAAGGAACCTTCACCGGGGCGGGAGGTTGTCCAGACCGGATGGGCAGCCTGCCAGGGGAGGGACCGGCCATGACGGCAAAAGAACCGGCCATGATGGGAAAGGACCAGATCGTGGACACCCTCAACGATCTGATCCGCATCGTCGAGGACAGCCACGAAGCCTACCGTCAGGCCGCGGAAGCCTTGGAGGAGGAGGATCTGAAGGCGCTGTTCAACGATCTGGCCGCCCAGCGCGGCGCCATCGTGCGCGAGGTGCAGCGTCTGGTCGCCGAACAGGGCGGGGCGCCGGACATGGGCGGCACCGTGATGGGCGGCGCGCACCGCTTCTTCCTGGAGTTGAAGAACAACGTGCTGGGCCACGACCGGGAGGCGATCCTGGCCGAGGTGCAGCGCGGGGAGTCGGAATGCGTCCGCGCCTATGAGGAGGCGCTGGCGAAGGACCTCCCCCTGCCGATCACCGCGGTGGCGGTGCAGCATCTGGACCGCATCCGGGCCGACCGCGACCGCATGACGATGCTGCGCGGCGGTGCCGCGGCCTGAGAACGGCGCTGCGGGGAGCGGGTCAGCCCCAGGCGGCCCGCCGCCCGTCCAGTTGGGCCAGGAGGCCCCGCTTCTCGTCGGCGTCCATGTGCTTCCAGCCGCGGATCTCCTCCAGCGTGCGCAGGCAGCCGACGCAATAGGAGCGGTCCGCCGTCAGCCGGCACACGCCGACGCAGGGGGACGGGACGATGGTGGCGGGGGCGGCGGCGGGGGTGGTTTGCGGAAGTCCGTCGGTCATGCCAAAGGCCAAAAGGAAACGGGACGGCGCAGGGCCGTCCCGTCCTTAGCATCCGGCGGCGATCCGCCTCAATCCCAATCGCTTTAGTCGGAGATGTTGGGCGGATCGGGATCGTCCGACCAATCGTCCTTCGGGGCCGGGTAGCGCTCCAGCCACTTGCGGACCAGCTCGACGTGGCCGGCCTCCTCGTCCGCGAACTCGCGGGCGAGGCGGGCGACCTCCGGGTCCTTCGTCTCGGCGGCGACCGAGGCGTAGTAGTTGTTGCCCTGATGCTCGCTCAGCAGCGCCATCTTCAGCGCGTGGTGCGGCTTCATCAGGTAATGGGCGTTCTCGAAGGCCGCGGCCTCCGGCGACTCCTTGGTGGCGTCCCACTGGAACTCCCAGGGGGCGACCTTCGGCAGCGAGCCGTGCTCGCGGGCGAGCTGCTTCACCTCTTCGGCGTGCTTGGCCGAATAGGTGGCCAGATCGTGGAACAGCTTGGCGACCTCCACATTGTTGTGGGATTCCATGCTGTCGGCCAACTCGTTGTAGCGGTCGACCGCCTCGTTCTCCAACTCCAGCGCGTGGGCCAGGAACATGCCGACGTTGGAGGCCCCGTTCAGAACTTTCGTCTTCATACCGCGAACCCCTCTTCGATCTGGGCGATGCTGCGGGTGGCCGTCGATTCCGGCTGGAACGGGCGGCGGTTGCCGGCGAGGAAGATGCCGAGGCCGAACCCGTCGTCCTCAAGGACGGCGCGCATCGCCTCGTTCGGGTCGTCCGTCGGCTCGCGGCCGTAGGGATGGACCGTGCTCTTCCAGCCGCGCTGCTCGGGGCGGAAGGTGACGCAGGGGGAGAGGATGTGGATGACCGAGAAGCCGGGGTGCTTCACGCCTTCCACGATCAGGCGGGCGACCTGGTTCGGGTCGTTGGAGAAGCCGCGGGCGACGAAGTTCGCGCCGCAGGCCAGCGCCAGGGCGACCGGCTGGATCGGATTGACGCCGGGGCCTTCCGGGGTCAGCTTCGATTCGCACCAGTCGGCCTCGGTGGTCGGCGAGGCCTGGCCCTTGGTCATGCCGTACACCTGGTTGTCCATGACGATGTAGGTCATGTCCACGTTGCGGCGGCAGGCGTGCAGGAAATGGTTGCCGCCGATCGAGAAGCCGTCGCCGTCGCCGCCGAAGATCAGCACGTTCAGCTCGGGCCGGGCCAGCTTCACGCCGGACGCCACGGCCAGCGAGCGGCCATGGACGGTGTGGTAGCCGTAAACGCTGGTGTAGGCGGGGATGCGCGACGAGCAGCCGATGCCCGACACCACGACGGTGTCCTCGCGCTTCAGCCCCATGTTCGCCATGGCGCGGGTGATGCCGGCCAGCACGGAATAGTCGCCGCAGCCGGGGCACCAGATGGGCTTCACGTCGGACTTGTAGTCGCCGGGCACCGGGGCCACGGCATCGTCGGACAGATGGGTATCCATGGATTTCGTGCTCCGGCCGGTCAGATCAGGGAAAGAAGCGTCTCGTGAACCTCACGCGCGCGGATCGGCAGCGGGCCGGGGCGGCTGAACACCGACACCGCGCCCGGCAGGTCGTAATGCCCGCGGAGGAACTTGTGGAACTGGGCGCCGTGCGTCTGCTCGACGACCAGAACCTTCGTGACGCCGTCCAGCGCCGCGGCCAGCTTTGCCGGCTGGACCGGGGAGATCAGGCGGATGGCGACCAGCCGGACTTTCGTGCCGGCGGCCTCCAGGCGGCGCACCGCCTCGCGCGACGGGCCGGTGGCGGAGCCCCAGGTGACGACGGCGATCTCGCCCTCGCCCTCGATGTCGGCCCAGGCGTCGCCGTAGTCGTAGGACGTCAGCTTGCGCAGGCGCTTGTCGAGCTGCTTCTGGTGATCGGACGCCTGCGAGGAGGGCAGGGCGTTCTCCGCATGCTCCAGCCCGTCGGCGGTGTGCTCGCCGCCCGGCATGCCGGGGATGGCCACCGGGGAGATGCCCGATTCGGTGTTGGCGTAGCGCAGATACTTGCCCTCGCCGCCGAGGTCGGTGGCCAGCAGGCGCTTCGCCGTGTAGGGGGCGTCCTCCGGCTTGTCGATGACGGCGCGGGACTGGCCCATCGCCTGATCGGACAGCACGATGGCGACCGTCTGCAGGGCCTCGGCCAGATGCACCGCCCACTGGGTGGTGAACAGGCAGTCGCCGATGGAGGTCGGGCCGACCACCAGATGCGGGGCGTCGCCGTGCAGGCCGTAGACGGCG
Source organism: Azospirillum isscasi (assembly GCF_030849505.1). GTDB lineage: Bacteria > Pseudomonadota > Alphaproteobacteria > Azospirillales > Azospirillaceae > Azospirillum > Azospirillum isscasi. The sequence goes on from NZ_JAUJFI010000071.1 coordinate 15,140, forward strand.
ATGTTCAGGTCGGACTGTTCGGACTTGGTCGGGATGCCGGTGGACGGGCCGCCGCGCTGCACGTCGACGATCACCACCGGGGTTTCGGAGGCCACGCCCAGGCCGATGCATTCGGTCATCAGCGACAGGCCGGGGCCGGCGGTCGCGGTGATCGACGGCACGCCGCTGAAGGAGGCGCCCAGGCACATGGCGATGGAGGCCAGCTCATCCTCCGCCTGGACCAGCTTGCCGCCGGTCTTGGCGAGGTTGGGGGCCAGCCATTCCAGGATCTCGGTCGCGGGCGTGATCGGGTAGGCGGCGCAGAACTTCACCCCGCCCTTCAGCGCGCCCAGGCCGGCGGCCTCGTTGCCGGAGATGTTCCAGCGGGTGGCGCCGTTCTTGTTTGGGGCGGCCAGTTCCAGGCCCAGGTTCCAGCCGGCGGCTTCCTTGGCGCCGGCGTCGATGCCGGCGTTCGACGCCTGGACGGCGGCGTCGCCCTTCTTGCCCAGCGCCTTCTGGATCACCGCGTCGATGCCGGCGCGCGGCAGCCCGATGGTCGCCGCGACGGCGCCGAGGCCGACCATGTTGACGCGCCCGCCGGGGATGCGCCCGGCCAGTTCCTTGATCGGCAGTTCCATCTGGCGGGCGCCGCTGGCGGCGAGGACCGCGGGCACCTCGCCCTGGCTGGGGTCGGTGATGATGACGCTCTTGTCCGACAGGGGCAGCTCGGCCGCGAAACGCTCCACATTCTGCCAGTCGAAGGCGATGATGATGTCGAAACGGTCCCCCGGACCGTGAACGGGTGTCGGCGACAGGCGAACGAGGGCGGCGGCTTCACCGCCACGGATCTGCGGGCCGGTGGACCGCGACATCAAACCGTACCATCCCACGTTGGCGGCGGCATCCAGCAGCATCTGTCCGGCGGTCATCGCGCCGGCGCCACCGCTGCCCACCAGGGCAATCGTGACCGAGTCCACTGTCATATGGTTAATCCCTTGCGTCCGAATGTGAGTCGCCCGACGCGCGTACGGCTACTTCAGATGTGCGGAACAGGGGAATGATCTGGCGCAAATCGGATTGTTGAGGACACAATTTTCCGCAGTCGCACCGTAAGTTGGTCTTACCAATTCTTGGCCGGACATCTTGGCGGGACACATGGCATACATTTGCGCCGATTGTTTCCGGGCCGGAATGGCCGGGGAGTTCAGGCGCTATTCGACGTAGCGCTCCTCCTTCCAGGGATCGGCGTCGTTGTGATAGCCGCGGACCTCCCAATAGCCGCGGCGGTCCTCCGCCAGCAGCTCGATCCGCTTCACCCACTTGGCGCTCTTCCAGAAATAGAGCCTCGGCACGACGACTCGGACGGGGCCGCCATGGTCGCGGCTGATCGGCTGGCCTTCCCAGCGCGTGGCGAGCAGCGCGTCCTCCGCCGCGAAGATCTCCAGCGGCAGGTTGGTGCTGTAGCCGTCCGAGGAGTGGCAGAGGACGAAGCGGGCCTCGGGCCGGGGCCGCAGGACCGACAGCAGGTGCCGCGTGGACACCCCGTCCCAGTGGTTGCCGTAGCGCGACCATGTGGTGACGCAATGGATGTCGGAGACGAAGCGCTCCTGCGGCTGGGCCTGGAGGTCCGCCCAGGTCCAGGCGATGGGGTTTTCGACCAGCCCGTCCGCCGTCAGGGTCCAGTTCGCCTCGGTCACCCGCGGCACGATGCCGAGGTCGAGCACCGGCCAGCTCTCCACCAGACGCTGGCCGGGCGGCAGCCGGTCGCGCGCCAGGTCGGCGGTCTCCCCGGTCAGGCCGCGGCCTTCCCGCGCCCATTGCTCCTTGGCGGCGATCAGCGTGCCGCGGATCTGGCCGTCCTGCGGGATGTCGTCCGCCATGGGAGTCCTCCGTCTCGTCAAGAGATGTCTCTGGAAGCGATTCGGGGGATTATGCACGGGTGGACGCCGGTGTCAGCGCCGATGCCGTGGGTCCTGCGGTCCGATAGGGTGATCCGCCGCCGTTCCCTGCCCTTTTCCGCCGTGGGGACGGAAAGAGACGGCACGGACGGCCGCCCTGCCCCTGTTCACGCACTGCCTTGCTCTGATAGCATGTCGGCCATGCAGTATCAGACACGTTGCCGCCCATGACCACCGTCCTGCCCATCGCCCCGCACTCCGATGCGGCGTCCCCTGGGCTGGACAGGGCCGGGCTGGACGGGGCCGGAGGGGAGGTGGCCGGACTGGATTGGCTGGACGCGCTCGCCACGCCCCTGTGGCTGCTCCGGCCCGGAGGCCAGACCGTCTGGATGAACGACGCCGCCCGTGCGCTGATCGGGCTGGAGCGCGACACGTCCCCCGCCGCCGTGCGGATCGCCCTGCCCGAAGCCCCTCCCGACGCGCTGGAACAGGCCGCCATGGGGCGGAAGGTGGAGACCCGGGCGGTCCTCCACGCCCCCCTCACCCTGCCGCTGGAGGTGGACCTCCGGCTGGCCCCGGCGCCGCGCCCGACCGGCCTGATCCTGGCGGAAGCGCCCGCCGACAGCGGTGCCCGGCAGGAGATGATGCGGCTGAACGAGCAGCTCATCGCCCTGTCCTACGCCTATCCCGACATCCGCTTCGAGTTGCTGCGGGACGGCACCATCCTGGATTTCGCCGCCGCCAGCCCCGGCGACCTGAACGTCCCTGCCGAGCGCTTCCTGGCGCACCGCGTGCAGGAGGTGCTGCCCGAACCCGCCGCCGGGCTTCTGGCCGCCGCGCTGGGCCGGCTGAACGAGGGGCAGACGGTCATCGGGCTGGATTTCTCCCTGCCGCCGCATCCGGGACAGGTGGGAGGCGGTCAGCCCGGCACCGCCAAATCCTTCGAGGCGCGGCTGGTCGCCCTGCCCGACAGCGACCGCGTGCTGTGCAGCATCCGCAACGTCACCGAACGGGTGCAGGCGGAAAGCGCCGCCCGGCGCGCCCACCATCTGCTGTCCGACGCCATCGAATGCATCACCGAGGGCTTCGTGCTGTACGACGCCCAGGACCGGCTGGTGCTGTGCAACGCCCGCTACCGCGAGCTGTTTTCCGCCAACACCGACCTCATCACGCCGGGCACCGATTTCGAGACGGTGCTGCGCGGCGGGGCGGAGCGGGGCGTCTACCGCGTGCCGGACCTGGAGGGATGGATCGAGCGGCGCATCGAGCAGCACCGCAACGCCGGCCCGCCCATGGAGGTGCAGCTTCAGAACGGGCGCTGGATCCGCATCGAGGAGTGGCGCACGCACGAGGGCGGAACCGTCGGCATCCGCGCCGACATCACCGACCTGAAGGCCCGCGAGGCCGAGCTGAGCATCGCCCGCGACGCGGCCGAACAGGCCAACCAGCGCAAATCCGACTATGTCCACCATCTGAGCCATGAGCTGCGCACGCCGCTGAACGCCGTGCTCGGCTTCGCCCAGATCATCCATGAAGAGATGATGGGGCCGAACAACCCGCGCTACCGCGATTACGCCGGGCAGATCGCGGCGGCGGGCGTCTACATGCTGGATCTCATCAACAACCTGCTGGACCTCGCGCGGATCGAGGCGGGCCGGATGGACCTGCACGAGGAAGCCTGCAACCTCTCCCTGCTGGTCGATCTGACCTTCGGCATGATGCAGCCCCGGGCGCAGGACGCCGCGGTCACGCTGTGCATGGAGATTCCGGACGACCTGCCCAGCCTGCGCGGCGACGCATCGCTGATCCGGCAGATGCTGACCAACCTGATCGGCAACGCCATCAAGTTCGCCCGCCCCAACGACGGGCATGTGCGGGTGCGCGCGGAGACGACGCGGGAGGGCGGCATCGCCCTGACCGTCGCCGACAACGGCATCGGCATGCGGCCCGAACAGATCCCGGTGGCGCTGGACGCCTTCGGGCAGGTGCATGGGCGCGACCGCGCGGCGGAGCGCGGTTCCGGCCTGGGCCTGCCGCTGACCCGCGCGCTGATCGGGCTGCACGGCGGCACCTTCCACATCGACAGCAGCGTCGGGGCCGGCACGACCGTGCGCCTGACCTTCCCGCCCTGCCGCGTCGGCGGCGCCATGTGAGGGAAGCCAGTCCCTGAAACGCGCGCCCCTCTGAAACGCGCCCCCTGAAACGCGCCCCTCTGAAACGCGCAACGGCCGCGCGCGCGTGACGCGCGGCGGCCGTGGACTCACAAGACGATAACCCGCAGGAAAGACGGGCCCCTGTCGAGGCGCGGTCCTTACGGCCCTCAGGCGGCCTTGCGGACGGCGGCGGCCTCGGAGAAGACCTTCACGACCTGCTCGACGAAGGCGGCCAGCTCGTCGTGGCCCAGCGCGGTGATGGTCACGTTGTCCACCACCAAGGCTTCGTCGCTGGTCTTGCCGCCGGCAGCTTCCAGCTCGGCGCGGACGGCCTCGGGAGCGGCCAGCGTGCGGCCCTTCAGCTTGCCCGGGATGGCGAGAAGCTGGATGCCCTGGTCGATCGCGGCGATCGGCTTGCCGGCGTCCAGGAAGTGGCCGACGATGCGGCGGGTGTGGGCGCTCTGCTGGAGCTTGGTGACGCTGCGCTCGCCACCCGGCAGCAGCAGCATGTCGTAGTCGGCACCCAGAACCTCGCCAACCTGCTTGTCCACCGGGAAGTAATGGCCCCAGGACTTGCCGTGCCAGCCGTTGACCAGACCCTGTTCAGGGGAAATCGTACGAAGAGTAGCGCCGGTCTTGAGGAGAGCCCGCTGCGGCTCCGTCATCTCCAGTTCCTCAAAGCCGTTGGCGACGAGAATGGCAATGCTCTTTCCTGCGAGGGGTTGATCCATACTGTCTTTGTCCTTTCATCGTTCAACCAGAATGCGCGGGCCGCCGTTGGGGAAAAGAAACGGCGCACGCCGCGCAAGGTCTTGCGCGGCGATGGGACCCGCAGCCGGCCCTCGTCGAATGAGGTCCGGCGGGGGGGCGGTCACGCCCCTGATCGGTTTGTGGTGAGCATGGAACACAAGTGGCGGCAACGAGGTCCCAAGTCAATGGCTTATTCCGCACTGCAACGCCGCTTCCCCACCCGCGGGCAAGGCAGCCGGCAGGGCGATTCCGCGGTTGCGCTCAAGACTTAATCACGATTTCCCGATTATGGCGCGTGATAAGGCGCAGGTCAGCCATACCGTGACGGCGGGGCTGTGACAAAAGCCGGGCATGAAAAAAGCGGCCGGAGGAGGACCTCCGGCCGTTCGAAGTCAATAGCGTCAGCCGTTCGAAGAGATCCGGCTCGCACACCGGATCGGGAACTGCCGGTCACCGGGGCGGCTGGCCGAAGCCGGGCCGCCCAGGGGATCGGCGGAGACCGTTCAGATCAATGGAACTGATCGGCCTCGGTGGAGTCCTTGTAGGCGGTGGTGGAGGACTGGCCGCCGGAGATCGCCGTGGCGACCGCGTCGAAGTAGCCGGTGCCGACCTCGCGCTGGTGCTTGGTCGCGGTGTAGCCTTCGGCCTCCGCGTCGAACTCCGCCTGCTGCAGCTCCGAGTAGGCGGCCATGCCGCGGGCGGCGTAGCCCTTGGCCAGCTTGAAGGCCGAGTAGTTCAGGCTGTGGAAGCCGGCCAGCGTCACGAACTGGAACTTGTAGCCCATGGCGCCGATCTCGCGCTGGAACTTGGCGATGTCCGCCTCGTCCAGGTTGGCCTTCCAGTTGAAGGACGGCGAGCAGTTGTAGGCCAGCAGCTTGTTCGGGAACTCCTTGCGGATCGCCTCGGCGAAGCGCTTGGCCTCCTCCAGGTTCGGACGCGAGGTCTCCCACCACAGCAGGTCGGAATAGGGGGCGTAGGACAGGCCGCGGGCGATGCAGTGGTCGACACCCGTGCCCTTCTTCAGGCGGAAGAAGCCTTCCGAGGTGCGGCCGGCGTCGAAGTCGATGAAGGGATGGTCGCGCTCGTCAACGTCCGAGGTGATGAGCTGGGCGGACTCCGCGTCGGTGCGGCAGAGCACGATGGTCGAGGTGCCCATCGTGTCGGCGGCCAGACGGGCGGCGTTCAGGGTGCGGATGTGCTGCTGCGTGGGGATCAGCACCTTGCCGCCGAGATGGCCGCACTTCTTCTCCGACGCGAGCTGGTCCTCGAAGTGGACGCCCGAGGCGCCGGCCTTGATCATGGCCTTCATCAGCTCGAAGACGTTCAGCGGGCCGCCGAAGCCGGCCTCGGCGTCGGCGATGATCGGCGCGAACCAGTAGGTGTCGCCCTTGCCCTCGGCGGTCTGGATCTCGTCGGCGCGCTTGAAGGTGTTGTTGATGCGCTCGACCACCGCCGGCACCGAGTTGGCCGGGTACAGGCTCTGGTCCGGATACATCTGGCCGGCCAGGTTGGCGTCGCCGGCGACCTGCCAGCCCGACAGGTAGATCGCCTTCAGGCCGGCCTTCACCGCCTGCATCGCCTGGTTGCCGGTCAGGGCGCCCAGCGTGTTGATGTACGGCTCGGTGTTCAGCAGCTCCCACAGGCGCTGGGCGCCCATCTCGGCCAGCGTGTACTCGATCTTGACCGAGCCGCTGAGGCGCTTCACGTCGTCCTGGGTGTAATCGCGCTTGATGCCTTCGAAGCGCGCGGCGCGGAGAGCGGCCTTGGTCTTTTCGTCGAGCGACATGGTCGATTTCCTTCTTTTCATCACCGTTGCGCTGCTTTTGAGCGCTGCCCTGCCAAAACAACTAAAACGCCCTCCGTTGCCTTGCAACATGCCCTTGTTTGTAAAAGGGTCTGTTTGTAAACTGCCGTCAGAAAAGTCCTGTAAATCGGTAAATCTTGTAAATCGCCGAGAGCGGCGAAGGCGGGGCGCGGACGGTCATGGACAAGAAGGCGATGCTGGGTCCGAAGGTGCGGCGGCTGCGCCGCGACCACGGGCTGACCCAGGCCCAGATGGCCGAGCAGCTGGGCATCTCCCCCAGCTATCTGAACCTGATCGAACACAACCAGCGCCCGGTCACGGTGCCGCTGCTGCTGAAGCTGGGCCAGAATTTCGGGGTGGATCTTCAGACCTTCGCGGAGGACGAGGAAAGCCGTCTGGTGGCCGGCCTGCGCGAGGTGTTCGCCGACCCGCTGTTCGACGGCTCCGACATCAAGAACCAGGATTTCCGCGAACTGGCGGCGGTCGCCCCGACACTGGGGCAGGCGGTGGTGGCGCTGTACCGCGCCTTCCGCACCAGCCGCGACGACCTGCAAACCCTGTCGGAACGGGTGGCTGACCGGGAAAAGCTGCATCTGGTCCAGAACTCCTCCTTCCCGCAGGAGGAGGTGCGCGACCTGTTCCAGGCCCATTCGAACCACTTCGCGGAGCTTGAGGCCGCGGCGGAGGAGCTGTGGCAGGAAGGCCGGCTGGAGAAGGGCGACCTGTACCGGGGGCTGGCCGACTATCTGCTGAACAACCACAGCGTCCGCGTCCGGCTGCTGCCGTCCGACGTGATGGGCTATGCGGTGCGCCGGTTCGACCGGCACGGGCGGCGCATCCTGCTGTCGGAGATGCTGGCCCCCTCCGGGCGCAACTTCCAGCTCGCCTGCCAGATCGCGTTGCTGCGCCATCGGGATTTGCTGAACGGCATCGTCGAGTCCTCCAGCCTGTCGGGCGACGAGGCGCGGCGGCTGGCCCGCATCGGGCTGGCCAACTATTTCGCGGCGGCGGTGCTGATGCCCTACGCCCGTTTCTGGGAGGCGGCGAATCAGGTCCGTTACGATATCGAAATATTGCGCCGCCGGTTCGATGCCTCGTTCGAGCAGGTGTGCCAGCGGTTGACCACGCTCCAGAGGACGGGGGCGAAGGGGGTGCCCTTCTTCCTGATGCGGGTGGACAGCGCCGGCAACGTGTCCAAGCGCTTTTCCGGTGCCGGTTTCCATCTGGCGCGGTTCGGCGGCGGCTGCGCGCGCTGGATCGTCTACGAAGCCTTCCGCACGCCGGGAAAAATCCACAGCCAGCTCGCGCAGATGCCCGACGGCACCACCTATTTCTCCATCGCCCGCACGGTGGTGAAGGCCGGCGGCGGCTTCCGCAGTCCGCCGCAGCAATTCGCCATCGCGCTGGGTTGCGACCTCCAGCACGCCGCGCAGATCACCTATGCGGACGGTGTGGATCTGGAGAACACCGAGGCGGCGACGCCCATCGGTGTGAATTGCCGGCTCTGCCCACGGCTGGATTGCTCGCAGCGCGCCTTCCCGCCGCTGAACCACCGGCTGATCGTGGACGAGAATCTGCGCGGTTTGTCGCCCTATCTCTTCGCCCCGCCGGCAGGGGAATGAGGGCGGCTATTTTGCGATAACACCTTGTGGTAAGTCAAAAGCCACAACAAAATTGTTGGTATAAATTAGTGGTCTGTTGACGAATTTGTTGTTAAAGAGACGTGCTGCAATGCGGCACGGCTTGGCTTCTGAAACGACACCGGCCACGCATGCCGGTCACCGAAACGGACCTGCGGATTCCATGAGCAATCTGATTCATGAGCGCGTCCTGCGCGTTCACCACTGGACGGACACCCTGTTCAGCTTCACCACCACGCGCGATCCCTCGTTCCGTTTCGATCCCGGACAGTTCACCATGATCGGCCTGGAGGTGAACGGGCGGCCCCTGCTGCGCGCCTACAGCCTGGTCAGCGCCAGCTACGAGGAAACGCTGGAGTTCTTCTCGATCAAGGTGCAGGACGGCCCGCTGACCTCGCGCCTCCAGCATCTGAAGGAAGGCGACACACTGCTGGTCAACCGCAAGGCGACGGGCACGCTGGTCACCGACAACCTGCTGCCGGGCCGCAACCTGTACCTGCTCAGCACCGGCACGGGCCTCGCCCCGTTCCTCAGCATCATCAAGGACCCGGAGATGTACGCCCGGTTCGACAAGGTGATCCTGACCCACACCACGCGCACGGTGGGGGAACTGGCCTACGCCGACATCATCGGCACCGTCCTGCCGGAGAACGAGTTCTTCGGGGAGGACGTGAAGCAGAAGCTGATCTATTACCCGACCGTGACGCGCGAGCCCTTCCGCAACCAGGGCCGCATCACCGACCTGATCCGCAATGGCAAGCTGTTCTCGGACGTCGGGCTGGCGCCCTTCGACCGCGAGGTGGATCGTGTGATGATCTGCGGCAGCCCGGCCATGCTGGACGAGACCAGCGGCATCATGGACGAGCTGGGCTTCTCCATGGGCCACAACGGCGAACCCGGTCATTACGTGATCGAAAAGGCTTTCGTGGAGCGGTAAGGCCGCCTTCGGGCGGTGCCGGGCATCGGCGTGGATCGCGGGCGCATGGGGGGTGACGGCCCCTCAGCGCCCGTTGTCGTGTCCGGGGGCAACGAAACCTTAACCGGGGGCGGGTCTTGTGTTGGCCGACAGCGCCGTTGGCCCCCCGCCGTTGGACCCCATGGAACCGATCCGGATTTCCCTTCCGCAGCTTGAAGCGTTGCGACTGACGGACGACGAGGGCCGTCCGCTGGTCGAGTCGATCCCGCTTTTCGATCCGGAACAGGTCGACATCCGGCCTCTGGACTTCGGCGACGCGGATTTCGAACGGCTCCGCATCGTCGAGCATCCTTTCGCAGGCGCCTGGAAGCAGACGACCTACCAGTCCGTCCCGGTGCGGCTTTACCGCCTGCGGGGCGCCCATGTGCATTCGTCGGCGGGTGTGGTGATGGTGGCGAACCGGCTGGTCGCCGAAACGCTGCAGCACGTCTATCCACCCGAACACGGCATGCAGGTCGATCCGGAAACTGGTTTCACCACGCTGCAGAGCGCCGATGTCCGTCATGTGGCCGGGCGCGCGGTGCATCTGCTGGCCGCCGGCGCCTACAATTACTACCACTGGCTGATCGATGCCTTCAGCCGGCTGTCGGTCCTGCCCGGGCATCATCTGGACGACCTTCTGCTGGTTCCGCCGCTCGAGCGCGCCTTTCAGCGGGATTCCCTGAGCGGGCTTGGACGTTCGGTCCGGGCGCATGCGATCGGTACGGCGGAAACGGTGCTGGTCGATGAACTGATGCTGGTCCCCAGCCTGACGGGCTTCGGTTATTACCCGCCGCCGACCCTGTTCGCCGCGTTTGACCGTCTGGCGTCGGGCATGGCGGCGGCGGCGGCGCACCGCCGGATCTACATCCATCGGCTGCGCTCGCCCAAGCGTCGGCTCATGAACGAAGCCGCGGTGATGGAACGGCTCGCCGCCGCCGGTTACGAGACGCTCGACCTCGACGGGATGGCCCTGGCGGACCAGATGCGCGCCTTCGCCGAGGCCACGCACGTCGTCGCACCGCACGGGGCCGGCCTGACCAATCTGGTCTTCTGCCGCCCCGGCACGATGGTGTGCGAGTTGCAGATGGACTGCTACACGAACTGGCTGTTCCGCCGGTTGGCCAATCTTCGCGGTCTTGAATACGGGTGCGTGCTCGGCCGGATCGACGGGCCTTGGGAACCGCTCTGGCCGCACGACCGCACATGGCGCATGCCGCTCGACCATCTGACGGCGACGTTGGACCGCGCCGGCTTCCTCTAGGCAAGGATGTGCCCGAAGGCTCCTTGGAATAAGGCGCATGGGAATCTGTTGATGACGGTGTGACGATGGCACGTCATCAATCCTTGACAGGCGCGCCTCCCTACGGGGGCGCGCCTGATTTCCTGCCGTTCCACACGGTTCCGCCGGTCCCGCATTTGGTGTAGACATCCCCTCCATGCGCCTCATCACGATCCTCGCCGTGCTGCTGCTGGCCGGCCTCGCGAATTTTGCCGTCTGGTCGCTGCCGAACCAGCCGGTGCCGCTCGACCCGCCGCCCGGCGGAAAGCTGAAAAGCGTCTCCTTCGCGCCGTTCCGCGACGGGCAGAGCCCATTGACGCAGACCTTCCCCAGCGTGGAACAGATCGACGAAGATCTGGCCGCCCTTGCCCCGCAGGTGGCGGGGGTGCGCACCTACACCTCGCTGGAAGGGCTGGAGGTGGTGCCGGAACTGGCGCGCAGGCATGGCCTTCAGGTCACCATGGGGGCTTGGCTGTCGTCGCGGCTGGACAAGAACGAGAAGGAGGTCGCCTCCCTCATCGACCTCGCCAACCGCTACCCGGACGTCATCACCCGCGTGATCGTCGGCAACGAGGTGCTGTTGCGCCGCGAGCTGACGCCGGAGCAGGTCACCGGCTACATCGACCGCGTGAAGGCGGCGGTGAAGCAGCCGGTGTCCTATGCCGACGTTTGGGAATGGTGGCTGAAGTATCCCCAGATATCCTCCCACGTCGATTATCTGACCATTCACCTGCTGCCCTATTGGGAGGACGTGCCCACCGACGTGGCCGGCGCCATGGAGCGCATCCGCGGCAGCTACCGCACCATCGCCCAGCGCTTCCCCGGCAAGCCGATCCTGGTCGGCGAGACCGGCTGGCCGACCGAGGGCCGGTCGCGCGGCGCCGCCGTCACCGGGCTGGTCAACAAGGCGAAGTTCGTCAACGGCTTCGTCCGCCTCGCGGAGCAGGAGGGCTTCGACTACAACGTGATCGAGGCGTTCGACCAGGGCTGGAAGGCCAAGCTGGAGGGCACGGTGGGCGGCCACTGGGGCCTCTACACCGCGGACCGTCAGGCGAAATTCGCGCTGGCCGGGCCGGTGGTGGAGAACCGCAAGTGGCCGGTGCTGTTCGGCGTTTCCTCCGGCCTCGCGCTGCTGCTGGTCGCCGGGCTGACCCTGCGGGGGCGCCCGCTGACCGCCGGGGCCTTCGCCGCCCTGGCCTTCCTGGCGCAGGCGCTGTCGACCCTCTACGTCCACGCCGTCTGGGGGGCGCTGCACGGCAAGCACTATCCGCAGGACGTGGCGCTGTCCGTCGTCATGCTGGCCGCGACCGCCGTCCTGACGGGGGCCGTGCTGCTGGCCGCCCGCCGGGCGCTGGGCAGCGGCGGGCTGGCGCTGGAGCCGCTGGCGCCCCTGCACGGACGCCCGGCGCTGTCCCGGCTGGAAACGGTCGGCAACGCCGCCGCCGCCGTCCTCGCCCTGCTGGGGATCGTCTGGAGCCTTCTGATCGTGTTCGACGGGCGCTACCGCGACTTCCCGAATTGGTATTTCGCCCTGCCGGCGCTGGGCCTGCTGGCGCTTGGCGCCATGCGTGCGGCGCGCCGCCCG
>NZ_JAUJFI010000072.1 GCF_030849505.1 Azospirillum isscasi
GGCCAGCGGGTGCCGGCGACGATCCGGGTGGGGGCGTCGGCGTAGAGCACCTCCGCCGCCCGGCAGCCCTGGAGCGCCGGCAGCCGGTCGGGCAGGCGCCCGGCGCAGGCGTCCAGGTGAAGGCCGAACAGGGGCGGCATCGGCGGGCGGTCGAAGACGTCCAGGGTTGCGCCGGGCCGTGGGTTGATTTCCAGAAGATGGTGGCCCGACCGGCTCAGCAAAAAGTCGGCGCTGTTCAGCCCGACCAGTCCGAAGGCCGCGGCGAGGCGGCTCATCAGACCGGGCAAGGTCCGGGTCAGCCGCTCCGGACAGCGCCATGGCCCGGCGGCACCGCCGTAGCGATAGGGGTTGTCCGGGGTCGGCGCGGTCCATTGCCGGCTCGGCCCGACGATCACGGCCCGGTCTCCATCCGCGAGAAAGAGGACCGACACGGCGTGGCCGGCGATGCGGCGCTGGAGGTACCAGCCCGGCGGGGCTTCCGCCGCCGCTGCCGGGGCGATGTGTCCGCCGCCGCTGCCGCCGGTCCGTTTCAGAAGATAATCGCCGGGCGGTGCGTCGAGCACCCGCGCGACCGGGGGATGGGGAATGCCCAGCCGGTCCAGCGCGGCGGCGAAAAGGAACGGGTCCTTGACCCGCGCCACCACCTCGGCCCGGTTGCCGAGCAGGGGGCGGTCGTCGGCGATGCGCGCCAGCAGCGCCGGGTCGTCCTCGAAGCCGGCGCCGTAGACCAGCGGCAGGCCGCGCAGTTCCGCTCGCGCCAGGGTGCCCAGAAGGGCGCCGGAATCCAGGCGCAACGCGCCGGACGGCAGCCGCAGGCAGGGCTCGGCCAACCGGCGGGTGTCGAGATCGGCGAACAGGTCGATGGCTGCCGGACGCAAACCGCCGCGCCGCGCCGCGGCGGCCAGCGCCCGCGCCGACAGGGCGGCGACGATGATATCCGGTGTTCCGGCCGGCCTTTCAGCCGGCGATCCGGCGGGCGGCATCATAGGCATCGCGGAAGTCCAGATACTCGGCCTTCTCCGCCTCGGCGAGGCGCTTCAGCAGGGCGTGCTGGACCCGGAATTTGACGTTGCCGACCGCGAGCGCGCCGATGCCGACGCCGCGCCCGCCGGGCAGCGGCGTGCCGTCGTCCTTGGCGCCGACCCCCTCGATCCCGGATGGCGGAACCGCGTTGATGTCCGCCGCGGCCAGCAGGCGCCCCGCCGCGGCGAGGTTGTGGGCGGACAAAATCTGCACACCGGCGCGCCCGCAGCCGAACACCACCTCGGCATCGGCGAGCAGCGCCTCTCGCGCCGCGTCGTCGGGGGCGTCGGCGCAGGCAAGCTCGACGCCGAAGCGTTCGCGGAACGCGGCGGCCTTGGGCTCCACGCCCGACAGGCCGCGGTGGCTGACCAGCGTGACACGCGCGCCGGCCAGGGCGGCGATCACCGCGGCGATCCCGCCGACCACGCCGGTCGCGCCGAAGACCTGCACGGTCAGCCCCTTGATCCCGTCCGGGCGGCTGCGGCGCAGGGCGCGCTCCACCACGGCGACCATGGCGCCCGCGGTTGTGAAGGCGCCGGACGGATCGACCATCACGGAGATGGTGAAGGGCGGAAACATGGCCTTGCGCGCCGTCTCCATCATGTCGAGCGCCACCACGGCGTCGCGCCCGCCGATGAACAGCCCGGTCCGCGCCGCGTTCGCCGGATCGCGGGAGAACATGGCGTCCTGGGTGATCCCGGCGACCTCCTCCGCCGCGACGCCGGTGTAGGGAAACAGCGTGTCCATGCCGGCATCGGCGGCCATGTTGACGTCGAAAGCGCTGACCTGATTCAGCGGCGTCAGCATGTGCAGGACGTAGGGTGCGGCCATCGTGCTTCTCCCGCTTGCTCGTATCCCGCTTGCTCGTATGGGGGCTCAGGAGACCCGCAGCGCCGCCCGGTCGAGGGTGGACTCCAGCGTTGCGCCGTCGTTGCGGCCACGGTGCAGGTGGAAGTCCAGCGCGGACCCCGCCCAGCGGCGCCGGACCTCCGCCAGCAGGGCTTCGGCGCGCCGGGCGTCGCCGACGACGGCGAAGCCGGTCGGCCCCCAGGAGCTTTGCCCGACGCCGGGAATGCCCTCGGCCTCCAGCCACGCCAGCGCGTCGGCCACGGCGGGGCTGGTGAAGCGCCCGCCCTGGACGGGGGCGAAATGGTCGCCCACCGTGCGTTGCAATTCGCCCACCGCCTGCCCGAAGCGGTCGGCGTCGCCCTCGATCAGGGCCGGAAGGGCCGCCATGAGCATCAGGCGGCACAGATGCCCGGCCCGCTCCGCCGGGAAAGGCGGCAGCGCCTTGAAGGCTTGAACCTCGGCGGTGCCGTGCAGCCCCTGGCCGTCCCGGTGCAGGATCAGCAGGACGCGCCAGGACTCCGGAAAGGGCAGGCGCGCGACGATCGGCGGCGGATCGTCGCCCGACCCGCGGCCGCCGTCCAGGATGACGCCGCCGTTCTCGAAGGCGCCGATTCCGATCCCGGAGCGGGCGCCGCGCTCAAGCTCGGCGGCGAGCCGGCGGACCGTCAGGGGCCGCCCGTGCAGATGCGCCAGGGCGGTCCCGACCGCCAGCCCGAGTTGCGTGCCGGAGCCCAGCCCGACATGCTCGGGAATGGCCTCCTCCACCGTCAGTTCGGCGCGGACCGGCCAGCGGAACCGGTCGCAAACCGCCCGCGCCGCCTTCAAAGCGCGCTCCGCCGACGGTCCGGTTGCGTGCAGGCGGTCGGCGGCGCGGACCCGGACGGTCGTCGCCATCCCGTCGAGCGTCAGCCCCAGGCTGCCGAACCGGCGGCCCAGACCGCCGTTCATGTCGAGGAAACCCAGATGAAGCCGCGCGGGCGCCGTAACCCGCACCTCCCTCTCTTCATCGACGCCGAGGGGCATGAGAACCTCACTCGTTCAAGGAAAGTTGCGTCGTTGTTTTGATCATGATAATCTTGTGTTAAAAAAAGACCCCGATCCAATAGTATATACCTCTTCGGGGTGAGGACTGTTCGGTCACTTCGGGGAGGAAGTCATGACCGCGGTTCAGGAAACCACCTATTCCGATGCGGAAATCGTGGAGCGGTTGCAGCAAATATTGCCGCGCTGGCGATTCGAAGACGGCTGGATTCGCCGGAAGTACAAGACGAACAGTTGGAAGGGCACCCTGATGGTGGTCAACGCGGTCGGCCATCTGGCTGAGGCCGCGTGGCACCATCCGGACCTCACCGTCTCCTACGCCTGGGTCGAGGTGCGGCTGAAGACCCACACGGCCAAGGGCATCACCGACAAGGACTTCGAACTCGCCCGCAAGATCGAGGAGGTGATCCAATGGCAACCCGCCCGCGACGGCGGCGCGCTGGAGGGAACGCCCAAGGACGATCTGCGCTTCGCCTACATCAAGTATGACTGACGGCACCGGCATGGCGAGCGAGCCCGTCGTCCATTCCCCTGTCGTCCATTGCGATGTCGTGTGTCCGTTCTGCGGCCTCGGTTGCGACGACCTGACGGTGGAGGAGGGGCCGGACGGGTTGGCGGTGCGTTCCACCGGCTGTCCGATCGCGCAGGACCGCTTTTCCCGCACCCCCCCGGCGGAGCCGCCGCGCGTCGCGGGCGGTCCGGTGCAGCCGGACGACGCGGTGCGGGCCGCCGCCGCCGCGCTGGCTGCGGCCCGCACGCCTCTGGTGGCCGGGCTCGGCACCGACATCGACGGGACGCGGGCGGCTCTGGCGCTCGCCGAGCGGGTGGGGGCGGTGGTCGATCACGCGCTGTCGGACGGGCTGTACCGCAATCTGGCGGTGCTCCAGCGCACGGGCTGGATCGCGACGACGCTGGCCGAGCTGCGCAACCGCTGCGACCTGCTGCTGGTCGCCGGGCCGGACCCGGCGGCGCTCCATCCGCGCGTCTTCGAACGCTGGGTGGCCCCGGCACCGGCTTTCCAGGAACCGCCATCGCGGGAGGTGGTGTTCCTGTGCGGCGCGCCGCTGGACGCGACGCGGGCCGCTCTGGCGGCTCTTCACGTCTCGGTCCTGCCCGGCGATCCCGCGCGGGTCGGGGATGCGGCGGCGGCGCTGGCCGCGGCCTTGCCCGATCCGTCGCGCGCAACGGAAGCCGCGGGCATCGCCGCGGGCGCCCTCGCGGCCCTGGCGGAGCGGTTGCTCAAGGCGCGCTATGCGGTCGTGGCGTGGGCCGCCTCCGCCTTCACAGGGGCCCACGCCGACCTGACGGTGGAACGGCTGTTCCGTCTCGTCCACGACGTGAACCGGCACACCCGCTGCGCCGGTCTGCCGCTCGCCGGGCACGACAACGTGGTCGGGGCCAACCAGGTCTGCACTTGGCAATTCGGCGTGCCGCTGCGCACCTCGCTGGCCGGCGGAGCGCCGTTGCACGATCCCTACCGCTTCGACTGGGCGCGGTACGCTGAAGTGGCGGATTGCGTCCTCTGGATATCCGCCTTCCGGCCCGAGGTGCCCGCCTTTCCCGCCGGGAAAGCCGTCATCGCCCTGGCCCCGCCGGGAACGGCCTTTCCCGCCGAGCCGGTGGTGTTCATTCCGGTCGGCACGCCGGGCATCGACCACCCGGCCCACGTCTTCCGCAGCGACACGGTGGTCGCCCTGCGCGCGCGGGGCCTGATCGACCGCGGCCTGCCCGACGCCGCGGCCGTGCTGAAGGCCATCGCCGCCGCCCTGCCGCAGGAGGCCCCCGCATGCTGACGAAGCTGACCGGGGGGCGCGTTTACGACCCGGCCAACGGGCGCGACGGCGCGGTGGGCGACCTGTTCGTCCGGGACGGGCGGATCGTCGCCGATCCCGGCCCCGGCGCCGCGCCGGACGAGGTGCACGACCTGTCCGGGCGGGTGGTGATGGCCGGCGCCATCGACATCCACAGCCACATCGCCGGGGGAAAGGTCAACATCGCGCGCCTGCTGATGGCGGAGGAACACCGCGCGGCGGCGATCGCAACGGAGGGACCCTGCGGTTGCGGCGGTGCCATCGCCACGCCCTCCACCCACGTCACGGGCTGCCGCTATGCCCGGATGGGCTACACGGCGGCTTTCGAGCCGGCGATGCTGCCCAGCAACGCCCGCCACGCGCATCTGGAAATGGCGGACATTCCGTTGATCGACACCGGCGGCTATCTGGTGCTGGGCAACGACGACCTGCTGCTGGAGCTTCTCGCCTCCGGAGCGGGAGAGGACGCGGTGGCCGATTACGTCGGCTTCATGCTGAACGCCACGCGCAGCCTCGCCGTGAAGGCGGTGAATCCCGGCGGCATCAACGCCTTCAAGTACAACCGGCGGCGCCTCGACGTGGACGAGGCCGGCCCCTTCCACGCCATCACGCCGCGCCGCATCCTGACGGCGCTGGCGGGAGCGGTGCAGCGGCTCGGCATCCCGCATCCGCTGCATCTGCACGGCTTCAACCTCGGCGTGCCGGGCAACGTGGAGGCGACGCTCGACAGCATCGCGGCGGTCGAGGGGTTGCGGCTCCACCTCACCCACGTCCAGTTCCACGCCTACGGCGCGGAGGGCGACCGGAAATTCTCGTCCGCCGCCGCGCGGATCGCGGAGGAGGTCAACCGGCGGCCCAACATCTCCGTGGACGTCGGGCAGATCATGTTCGGCCAGACGGTCACGGCGTCGGCCGACACCATGGCGCAGATGGGCAACGCCGGGCTCGCCCACCCGAAGAAATGGGTGATGATGGACATCGAATGCGACGCGGGCTGCGGCGTCGTGCCCTTCCGCTACCGCGACAAGGCGTTCGTCAACGCGCTGCAATGGGCGATCGGGCTGGAACTGTTCCTGCTGATCGACGATCCCTGGCGCGTCTTCCTCACCACCGACCATCCGAACGGCGGTCCCTTCACCAGCTATCCCGAGCTGATCCGCCTGCTGATGGACCGCGATTACCGCCTCGCCAGGATGGCCGGGCTGCACCCGGACTTGCCGGAGCACACCATCCTCGGGTCGCTGACGCGCGAGTATTCGCTGGGTGAGATCGCCACCATGACCCGCGCGGCACCGGCGCGCATCCTGGGGCTGACGGACCGCGGCCATCTCGGGCCGGGAGCGGTCGCGGACATCACCGTCTACACCGACCGGGCCGACCGCCGCGCCATGTTCGAAACGCCGGACCTCGTCTTCAAGGATGGCCGGGTGATCGTCCGCGACGGCGTGGTGGTGGCGCTGGTCCCGGGGCGGACGCATGTGGTGGAGCCCGCCTACGACCCGGCCATCGAGGCGTGGATGGCGCGCCGCTTCGACGAGCGCATGGGCCAGCGGCTGACCCATTTCCGCATCGCCGAGGACGAGATCCGCGGTGGCAACGGCCTGATCCGCCACGCCTGCCAGCCCAGTGGATTTTGATGGGGGCGTTCTGATGCGGCTCAACGGCGTGCACATCGAGGACACCTTCGCCGAAGCCTTTCCCATGCTCGGCACGCGGCTGATCGTGACCGCCGACACCCCGGCCTGGGCCGAGGCGGCGGTGCTCAGCATGACGGGCTTCGCCACCTCGGTCATCGCCTGCGGCTGCGAGGCTGCGGTGGAGCGCCCGCTGCCGCCGGACGAGACGCCCGACGCCCGGCCCGGCGCCGCGGTGCTCCTGTTCGCCATGTCCAGGGCGGAACTGGCCAAGCAGGTGGCGCGCCGCGTCGGCCAATGCGTGATGACCTGTCCCGGGACGGCCTGCTACGCGGGGCTGCGCGACGGCCCGGCGATTCCGCTCGGCAACGCGCTGCGCTACTTCGGCGACGGCTGGCAGATCGCCAAGCGGATCGGCACCCGGCGCCATTGGCGCATCCCGGTGATGGACGGCGAGTTCCTGTGCGAGGCGACCACCGCGGCGGTGGACGGCGTCGGCGGCGGCAACTTCATCATCCTGGCCGCCGACCGCCGCGCCGGGCTGGCGGCGGCGCAGGCCGCGGTCACGGCGATCCGCGCATTGCCGGGCGCCATCCTTCCCTTTCCCGGCGGGGTGGTCCGCTCCGGCTCGAAGATCGGCGGCAAGTACAAGGGCCTGATCGCCTCCACCAACACGGCCTTCTGCCCGACCCTGCGGGGCACGGCGCCCGTGTCGCTGGTGCCGGAGGGGGTGGAGTCCATCCTCGAACTGGTCATCGACGGGGTGAGCGCCGAAGCGGTCGCCGCCGCCATGCGGGCGGGCATCGCCGCGGTGGCCGGGCTGGGCGCCGCCGGTGGGGTGGTGTCGGTCACCGCCGGCAACTACGGCGGCAAGCTCGGGCGCTACCAGTTCCGCCTGCACGAGGTGATGGCATGAGCGGCGTCGTCCTCACCCCCCGCGAGCCCGCCGGTCCGCCCATCGACATGACGGGCGTCCTGCCCGAGCGGCTGGCCGAGGGGGGCCGGGACGCGCTGGCCGGGGCGATGCCGGTCCGCGGGCGGGAGCGCCACCGGCTGGACGCGCTGTTCACGCTCCAGGACGGCGGCCCTTCCGGAACCCTGATCCTGCGTCCCGGCGCCGCCGTGCTCGACGGGGTGGGGACGGGCATGAGCGCCGGGGACATCCTGGTCGAGGGGGATTGCGGTGCCTACGCCGGCAGCGGCATGAGCGGCGGCTCGCTGACCGTCGAGGGGCGCTGCGGCGCCTTCGCCGCTGCGGAGATGGCCGGCGGGCGCCTGCGCATCGCCGGGGATGCCGGCGACTTCCTGGGGGCGCCGCTGGCCGGCGGCACGCGCGGCATGAGCGGCGGGTCCGTCACCGTCGCGGGCAGCGCCGGGGACCGCGTGGGCGAGCGGATGCGGCGGGGGCTGATCGCCGTCCACGGGCGGGTGGGCAGCCTGTGCGGGGCCAGGATGATCGCGGGGACCATCGTGGTGGGCGCCGGCTGCGGCCCCGGCTTGGGGCAGGCCATGCGCCGCGGCTCCATCCTGCTGTCCCAAGCGCTGGAGGCCGTTCCGCCCGGCTTCGTCGATGGCGGCATGAACGACTGGCTGTTCCTGGAGCTGATGCGGCGGGAGCTGACCGTCGGCGGGGCGTGGCCCGCGGGATTTCCGGCTGTGGGTACCCGTGCCCGGCGCCTCGTCGGTGACCGTTCGGTCGGGGGGATGGGAGAAGTGCTCATCCTTTTGAAGGCGTAGCGTGTTCGATGCCGCCGCGCCACAATCGCAGATCGTCTCTCAAGACCGCGGCCTTGCCGCCGACCGCGCCGGAGGGTCTGTGATGAGGGTCGCCACCCTTCTGACCGTTGCCGTTGTTTTCCTGCTCGGGTCTCCGGCATGGGGCGCCGACTTGGCCGCCGATCCGATGGTGGTCCGGATCGGCTACCTGACCCGTGCGGAGGAGCCGCGGATTCCTCAGACCTTCCTCGAACCGGTGTCCGAGGACGAAGGGGTCCAGGGCGCCCGCCTCGCCATCGCCGACAACAACACGACGGGGCGTTTCCTCGGCCAGCGCTTCGAACTGGTCGAGGCGACGGTGCCGGAGGACGGGCGCGTCGAGGACGCCGTGCGCGACCTCGCCGGGCAGGGCATCCGTCTGCTGGTCGCCGACCTGAAGGAGGACGCGCTGCTCGCCGCCGCGGCGGCGCCCGAGGCGGGCGGCATGCTGATCTTCAACACCCGCGCGCCGGACGACGACCTGCGCAACGAGCGCTGCCGCGCCAACCTGCTGCACCTGACGCCCAGCCGCCGGATGCAGGCCGACGCGCTGGCCCAGTATCTCGCGTCGCGGAAATGGATGAACTGGCTGCTGGTGGTCGGGCGGACGCCGCAGGACGCCGCCTACGCCGACGCGATCCGCGCCGCCGCCAAGCGCTACCGCGCCAGGATCGTGGAGGAGAAGCGCTGGGCGTTCGAGGACGCGAACCGCCGCGTGGACACCGGCCATGTGACCGTCCAGTCGGAGATCCTCACCTTCACCCAGGGTGCGGAGCACGACGTGCTGGTCGTCGCCGACGAGGCGGACGGGTTCGGCGAGTATCTCCTCTACCAGACGTGGCTTCCCCGCCCGGTGGTGGGCACCCATGGGCTCGTCCCGACCGCGTGGTCGCGCGTGCACGAGCAGTGGGGGGCGACGCAGATCCACAGCCGTTTCGAACGGCAGGCCGGGCGCTGGATGCGCCCGCGTGACTACACCGCCTGGATGGCCGTCCGCGCGGTGGGGGAGGCGGCGACGCGCACCCGCTCCGCCGATCCCGAAGCGCTCGCCGCCTTCGTGCGCGGCCCGGACTTCGCCCTGCCGGCCTTCAAGGGGCAGGGGCTGACCTTCCGCGACTGGGACGGGCAGCTTCGCCAGCCCGTGCTGCTGGCCGGGCCGCGGGTGCTCGTCTCGGTGTCGCCGCAGCCGGGATACCTGCACCAGTTCTCGGAACTCGACACGCTCGGCGACGACCGGCCGGAGAGCCGGTGCCGCATCCGCTGAGAAAAAAATCCATGGGAGGGAACATCATGCCGTCGTTCAGAGAGGCCGCCCGGATCGGCGCGTTAGCCTTGCTGGGTTTCGCCGTCACGCCGAATGCGCAGGCGGACACGATCTTCGTGTCGAACGAGAAGAGCAACACGGTCTCGGTGGTGGACGGCGGCAAGCTGGAGGTGGTCGCCACGATCAAGGTCGGGCGCCGGCCCCGCGGCATCACCTTCAACGAGGACATGACGCAGATCTTCGTTTGCGTCGGCGACGACAACCGGATCGACGTGATCGACGTGGCGACCCGGAAAGTGGTGGACCGGCTGCCGTCCGGCCCCGATCCGGAGCTGTTCGTCCTGGACCCGCAGGGCCACCGGCTCTACGTCGCCAACGAGGACGACAACATGGTCTCGGTGGTGGACATCGCGACGAAGAAGATCGTCGGCGAGATCCAGGTGGGGGTGGAACCGGAAGGCATGGGCGTCAGCCCGGACGGCAAACTTCTTGTGAACACCTCCGAGACGACCAACATGGCGCATTTCATCGACACGGAATCGCACAAGATCATCGACAACGTGCTGGTCGATGCGCGCCCGCGCGTCGCCCAGTTCAGCGGGGACGGGCGGTTCGTCTGGGTGTCGTCGGAGGTCGGCGGGACGGTCAGCGTCATCGACGCGGCGTCGCGCAAGGTCGTCCACAAGATCACCTTCGCCGTGCAGGGCGTCCCGCGTGAGTCGATCCAGCCGGTCGGCATCCAACTCACCAGCGACGGGCAGCGGGCCTTCGTCGCCCTCGGACCGGCCAACCGCGTCGCCGAGATCGACGCCAGGACCTACGAGGTCAAGCGCTACCACCTCGTCGGCCAGCGGGTGTGGAATCTGGCGCTGTCCCCGGACGAGAAGCGCCTCTACACGACGAACGGCGTCAGCAACGACATGTCGGTGATGGATCTGGAGCGTGGCCGTGTCGTGAAGTCGATCTCGGTCGGCGGCGCGCCCTGGGGCGTGATCGTCAAGCCGTGACGGGCGGCGAGGGTGGCGAGGGCGCAGGGAGAGTCCCCTCTGCCCAGGGGGGAGAGGGTTGATTGAGCGATTGCAACGGCTCCGGGCGATGGGGATGACATGGCCTGTTTCGAAACGGCACCTCCCGACCGGCGCGCCGATCCCGACGATGCCGCGGCGGACCCGGTTCTGGCGGTCGAGGGGCTGAGCCACCGCTTCGGCACGCGGGCGGTGCTGGACGACGTGTCGTTCGGCGTCCCCGCGGGGCGGTTCACCGCGCTGCTGGGGCTGAACGGCGCCGGCAAGACCACGCTCTTCTCCCTGATCACGCGGATCTACAACACCCGCCGGGGAAACATCAGGGTCTTCGGCTTCGACATGCGCCGGCATCCCGCCCAGGCGCTGGCGCGCATCGGCGTGGTGTTCCAGCAGCCGACGCTCGACCCGGACCTGACCGTCCTGCAGAACCTGCGCTACCACGGTGGGCTGCATGGTCTGGCATCCGCCGACATCGAGGCGCGGGCGGGCGAGGAACTGGCCCGCATCGGCCTTGCCGAACGCGCGGACGAGCGCGTGCGCACCCTGTCCGGCGGGCAGCGGCGGCGGGTGGAGATCGCCCGCGCGCTGCTTCACCGCCCGAGCCTTCTGCTGCTGGACGAACCGACCGTCGGGCTGGACATCGAACTGCGCCGGCAGGTGCTCGACCATGTGCACGCCCTCTGCCGGGAGCGGGGGTTGGCCGTGCTCTGGGCGACCCACCTGATCGACGAGGTGCTGGACGGGGACGGCGTGGTGGTGCTGCACCTCGGGCGCGTGCTGGCCGCCGGGCTGGTGGAGGAGGTGCGCGCCGCCACCGGTTCCGCGGCCTTGGGGCAGGCTTTCGCCCGGCTGACGGGAAGGGGAGGGCCGGAATGACCGCGGCGCTCTACTGGCGTTGCCTGCGCGCGATCATCATCCGCGAGGGGCTGCGCTTCGTGCACCAGCGCGAGCGGTTCTTCGCCGCCCTGGTGCGCCCGCTGGTCTGGCTGGCCATTTTCGCGGTGGGCTTCCGCGCGGTGCTCGGCCTGTCGATCATCCCGCCCTACGAGACCTACATCCTGTACGAGGATTACGTGACGCCGGGGCTGGTCGGCATGATCCAGCTTTTCAACGGGATGCAGAGTTCGCTGTCCATGGTCTACGACCGGGAGATGGGCAGCATGAAGACCCTGCTGGTCAGTCCGCTGCCACGCTGGTACCTGCTGGTCTGCAAGCTGCTGGCCGGCGTTCTGGTATCGATCGCGCAGGTCTACGTCTTCTTCGCCATCGCGTGGTTCTGGAACGTCCAGCCGCCCGAACTCGGCTACCTCACGGTGTTGCCGGCCCTGGTGCTGAGCGGGCTGATGCTGGGGGCGCTCGGCCTCCTGCTGTCCTCCTTCATCCGCCAGTTGGAGAATTTCGCGGGCGTGATGAACTTCGTCATCTTCCCGATGTTCTTCGCCTCCTCCGCCCTCTACCCGCTGTGGCGCATCCGCGAGGGCAGCCCGACGCTGGCCTGGATCGCCGGGGTCAACCCCTTCACGCAGGCGGTCGAGCTGATCCGCTTCGCGCTCTACCTGCAATTCAACGCCACGGCCTTCATGGCCGTGAGCGCCTGTCTGGTCCTGTTCCTGGGGGGGGCGATCCTCGCCTACGACCCCGGACGGGGCTTCTGGGCGCGCCGCGGCGGTCCGGCGGAACAAGGGTGACGGGGCGGGGGAACGGAACCGCCCCCGGCGACCTCCGGTTGACGGAAGAGACGACCGTCCGGTCATCCCGCCGGACGGGATCGGGTGGAGGAAAACGTCATGACCGGAAAATCCGACAAGGCTCAGGACCAGCCCCGCGGCGGGAAGAGCGTTCTCGGCAGCAAGCAGGACTTCAAGAAGGACGAACCGCAGGACACCGGGCGGGACGAGCAGGCGAAGGAGGACATCGGCCATATGGGCGAAGCGTCCCGCCAGAACCGGAGCGTGAAGGACGTGCGGTAGAGGCGCCGAGACTTCCCAACCCAAAGCCGGAGGACATCTTCATGAAACATCTGCACATCCTGGCCGGTGCGTCCGCGCTGGCCCTCGCCGCGGTCGTGGCGGCGGTCCCGGCGTCGGCCCAGTCCACGGGCGGCGCGATGCCCCAAGGCTCCGGAACCCAGACCAGCCCCCAAACCAGCCCATCCACCGGCGCGCTGCCGGACAACTCGCTGGCCGGACAGCGGCAGGGCACCGTCGGCGGTTCGGTTTCGCAGGGCGGAGGCGGGCAGAGCGGCACGTCCGGCTCCTCGGCCCCCAATTCGCCGGCGTCGGGGTCCACGGGTGGTTCCACGAGCGGCACGGGCGCTCTGCCGGACAACTCGCTCGCCGGACAGCGGCAGGGAACCATCGGCGGGGGCTCGGTGACGCAGGGCGGCAACGTCACGTCCGAGCCGCCGAAGCAGGGCTCCGGGCAATAGCGGCCTGTTCGTTCAGGCACTCGCGAGGCGCCGCGGGACGGCGTGGCGGAGGGCCGCCAAGGCGGTCGGGTCCAGCGCGCCGCCCCGGTCCGCGCCGACGCACAAAGCCGTGCGGAAGCCGAGATAATCGGGCGCGAGCGGCAGAAGCGCCGGAACGTCCTCCCGGCGCAGCGAGCCGGCAAGGCCGGTGAGCAGGCCGAGGCCGCGTGCCTGCTCCACGAAGCGCGCCAGTTCGCCATTCGTCTTGTGCCGCAGCAGGCCGCCCGCTCCCTTTCCGGCGGTGTCGAGCATGGCGCCAACGAAGCCGGCCTGCGCGAGGTCGGGAAGCAGGCGGTTGGCGTCGGTCCAGAGATCGGCGAACAGCATGGCGACGATCCGGGCACCACGCCGTGCCTCCGGTTCCAGCGCGGCCACACAGGCCGCCGGATCGCCGGACGGACACAGGCCGATCTTTACATAATCGACGCCGCAGGCCCAGGTTTCGGCGACCCGCCCCGTCACCGCCGCGGGGGCCATCGGCAGGTCGCCCACGGTGGCGCTCAGCGGCGGGCGGACGGGCCACCGGCGGGCCTCACGAACGGCGCGGGCGATGCCGTCCAGCGGCCATGCGCCGAGCGCACCGGCCTTGGGGTCCTTCAAATCCAGGATGTCCGCCCCGCCCCGCGCGGCAAGGGTGAGTTCGTCCAGGGTCGCGACGCTCGCCAGCAGCCGGGTCATGCGGCGCCGCCCCCGCCCGCGCGGTGCTCGGCGATGCGGTCGAGCAGCCAGCCCCAGGCTTCAAGCTCCACGGGACCGGCGGTCTTGCCGATGGCGATGGACAGATAGTCGATCTCGCGGTCGATCTTTTCGGACGGCAGGAGATGCAGGCGGCTGACCAGGATCGCCCCCTCGACCACAGCCGCCTGCGCCCGGTTGAAGCCGCGGAACGGGCGGTGGGTGACGCGGTGCACCGGACGGCACTCCAGGCGGGGGCGCACGCCGTCATCCTCCACCGCGGCCACCTCCACCTCCTCGTGTGCCAGCGCAGCGGCGAGCACGGCACCG
Organism: Azospirillum isscasi; assembly: GCF_030849505.1. Taxonomy (GTDB): domain Bacteria; phylum Pseudomonadota; class Alphaproteobacteria; order Azospirillales; family Azospirillaceae; genus Azospirillum; species Azospirillum isscasi. The sequence goes on from NZ_JAUJFI010000072.1 coordinate 13,875, forward strand.
CGGATGCGCTCCGCCGGAACGGTCGGCCAGCCGCGCCGCCGCCCGGTGACGCAGCCGGCGAACACCCGCACGTCGTCGGTGAAGTTCACCACCGCGCAGCGCGTGGCGAGCAGGTTGTCGAGCGTGCGCGACGGGCGGAAGGGCGCCAGGACATAGCCGGTCTCCGTCACCGTGGCGCCCATGGGGGCGACATGGACGTTTCCCGCGGCATCGCAGCTCGTGATGATGGTTTCGCGGATGAAGGTCACGTCTTGCGGCCCTCCGGCTTCGGCGGGCGCGTCGTTCCCGGGGCGTGAAACCCGGACGGCTCCTCGCCCGGCGCGTCCACCGCCACGCCCCAGCGCAGTTCGCTGTCCTGGCTGTAGCGCTTGCCGAGCTGCCGGGCGACATGGGCGCGCGACAGCTCCACCCCGAGATAGAAGGCGTGCCCGGGATCGCCGCGGGTGTCGATGTGCGGGAACAGGGCGAAGGGATCGCCGGCCACATGGTGCCCATCGCGGTTGTAGAGATGGACCCCACGTTCCGTCACCTCGATCCGGTAGTTCGGGTCGCGGATGCGGGCGGCGAGGTCCGCCACCTGTTCCGGCGTGCTGACGAAGGGCTTGCGGTCGCGCAGGCAGAGCAGGGCGTCGCCGAAGTTGCGGGGCAGGGCGCCGGCCTCCGCGGCGGCGAAGAACTGGCGGCGCGCCGCGTCGAACTCGCGGATGGTCCGGCGGCAATGGGGGCTGACCTGCACCGCCAGGACATGGTCGATCCGCAGTTCGGAGACGATTCCCATCAGCAGCGCGATCATCCCCGGCGTGTCGGCGTCGGTCAGCTCGGTCACGTTTCCGACACCCATCAGGATTTCCAGGTCGGGATGGCGCGCCCGGATGTCGCGGTAGCGGAGCAGGGAATCGGTGAAGCCGTAATGGATCGGCTCCAGGATCGGGTCGGCGATGCAGCGCCGCCCCTCCCCGCGGATCGCGTCCAGCGCCCGGTCAAGCGATGGCAGGTCGCTGGGCGTGGTGGGGATGACGACAGGCACCGCGTCGGTCTCGCGGGCGACCCAGGCCGTCGCCTCGGTCAGGCTCAGCAGGTAGGAGGCGCCGGCTTCCGCGCCGCGCAGCAACTCCTTGGGATCGAGGGAATCGACGCTGACCGTGTGGCCGGCGTCGCGCAGCGCCGTCACCGCCGCCTCCAGATGGGGAAAGGGGTGGTCGGGCAGCCCGCCGAGGTCGATCACGTCGGCCCCGTCCGCCTTGAACCGGGCCGCGCGGTCCAGGATGGCCGCCACGTCGAGCAGCGGCGCCTCGACGATCTCGGCGAAGATTTTCGTATGGTAGCGGCTGAGATCGACCGGGGCGGCCCGTCGCCGGAAATGCTGGGGCAGGTCCTCCAACTCGTCGGGACCGCGCTCGAACGGCACGCCGAAATGGGCGGACAGCCGGTCGAGGTCGCCGCGGAACCGTCCCGGCAGAAGCACGCGGTCGGCGCCTTCGGTCGAGGCGAGGCGGCGCAGCACGATCTCCGTCGTGGCCAGCGCGGCGACCTTGATGCCAAGATTGACCACGGTGGTCCGGAACTCCAGCGGCTCCAGCGCGGCGAGAACGCGGCGCAGGCGCGGTTCGGCCAGCTCGCCCGTCAGGAACAGGATGTGGCCGGGCGCTTCAGCCATTGATGGCCCCGGTCAGGCGGGTTCCGCACGGGGTGCCGTGGTCCAGCGCCTCGGCGAAGCGCCGGTGATCGTCCCGCGGCACGCACCAGACGGTCCCGCCGAAACGGGCCATGCGGCCGGGCAGGGCCGGGTCGACGACGCCGTCCTCAACGAGTTGGGTCACCGGGGCGGCGGTGTCCGGCAGGGGAACGGACTTGACCAGGACCGCGCAGGCGGCGCCGAGCGCGCCGGCCAGCCAGACCGCCAGGCTGTCGGACGTGACGTCCCAGCTTTCCGCCACGTCGGCCTCGCCCGCCAGGGGAAGCGGCATCCAGACGGTCGGGCTGGGCAGGCCGCGCAGGTCGGCAGGTGTGCGGGCGGGGGTCAGCCGCGGCTCCAGGTCGGCCAGGGCGGTCCCGTACTGCTCCATCGCCAGCAGCGCCATGCGGTGCGCGGCGCGGTCGCCGAAGCCGGGCGCCGGCTGGGCGTCGCGCACGGCGTCGGCGAAGGGACCGCCGCCGGGGACGACCACGACCCGCAGGCGCCGCGCCGCGGCCAGGATCTCCAGCCAGCGCCGCAGTTCCGGCGCGCGCCACAGGCTGCCGCCCAGCTTCACGACCCACAGCGGCGCGCTGCCCCTGCCCCCGCTCATGACTCCGCTCATGCTCCCTCTGGCCGGGAGCGCTCGATGACCACGCCGACGCCGCCGGATTCCGGCACGACGTCCAGCTTCTCCACCTGCACGCGCGCCCGGGTGACGCTCGGGATGGAGAAGCACAGGGCGAGGATCCGCTCGCCCAGCGTTTCGACGAGGTGCACATGCCCGCCGTCGCGGAGCGCGCGGATGCCGTCGATCAGGAAATCGTAGGACAGCACCTCGTCCAGGCTGTCGGTCATCGGGCGGTCGGGCCAGGGGAGGGTCAGCGCGACGTTGATCCGGACGCGCTGCGTGCGCCCCTTCTCCTGGTCCCAGACCCCGATCCTGAACTGGTCCACATAGTCGCGCAGGGTGATGTCGTAATACCGGACGGGGCTCGCCGCCGGGCGGTACGGCACATAGGAGAGCAAAGCGTCGTCGGCCAAGCGATCCTCCTCCCCGTGTCGGGCGAAGGTCGGTTCCCTCCGCTCCGGATGCCTTGGGTTCGTCACCGGTCGGACGGCGATGCGGCCAGAAGGCGGTGGCGCAGCAGCCATTCGACGCCGCGCCGCCAGGACCGCTCGTTGTCGCCGCGGATGTCGGCGTTTCCGACGGCGACGATATCAGCGCCGGCTTCGCCGCCATTGCCGCCGCCGTTTTCGGCGGTTCCGACGCGGCGCATTATAATCTGCATGTTCAGGATCAGCGTGCTGATCTTATGGATGAAACCCGTCACCACGATGTCCGCGCCCGCCCGGCGCGCGAGGTCGAGTTCGCATCCGTTGCACAGGCGCAGCGACTCCGGCACGTCGGCGGCGATGCTGCTCTCGCGGGCGCCGGTCACCTCATAGCCGCCGTCCCTCAGCCCGTCGCGCAGGAGCGCCGTCAGCCGCTCCAGCCGTCCGGGATGGTCCGGGGCGGGCTCCTCCTGGCTGGTGTCGACCAGTTCGAACTCGAAGACCAGGACCTTGACCGGCGCCTCCGCCGCGGCTGGGGCCAGGGATGCCGGCAGCAGCGCCACGGACAGGATCGCCGCCATGACCAAATTCGCCGGCCTTATCCGAATGACCGGATGGGCAGGCCGGACCGATATCCTGCAGAATCGAACCATGCGTCACCGCTCCGCTCTTCTTGCCGCCGCGTTCCTCACCTTGGCGTCCGTCCCGGCGGGCGCCGCCGGGAGCGATCCGGAGTGGCCCTGCGTCCAGGTCCTGGTTCCAACCCTGTCGTCCGGCCAGATCTGGCCCGGCGATCCCATCGAAGGCAAGGAGGGGGACTGGCGCGACATCCCCGGCACCGAGCCGGTTCTGAAGCGGATCCTCGACCGCCGGCTCGATCCGGAGCAGGAACAGGCGGCGATCGACCGCTTCGCCGATCAATGGGACGGCGCCGGTTCGGGCTTCGACCGCAACGCGGCCCTCACCGCCCTCTTCGCCGGCGCCTTCGACGCGCTCAACCGCGAACGCGGGCAGGCCATCTCCGCCATCCGGCGCTACGCCCACCAGCAGCGCGAACTGCTCGACAGCATCGACAAGGCGTTGACCCGTCTCAACGGGCTTTCCGCCGACGCCCCCGAGGCGGCGGCCCTGAAGGAGGACATCGCCTGGAGGCGGCGCATCCTCGACGAGCGGCGGCGCAACCAGTCGGCGCTGTGCGATCAGCCGGTCCAGCTCGAACAGAAGGCGGGCCGCATCGCCCGCGACATCGCCGCCCGCCTGGACTGAAGCCCGCCTGGACTGAACATGGGGCGGGATCAATGCGACGTGCCGGCGGCGAAGGGCTGCACCGTCTCCAGCGCGTAGCCCGCCTCCTGCCACCGCATCGCCCCATCGGAATACCAGTAGACGTTGCCGTAGCCCCACTCCACGGCGCGCTTCGCGGCGTTCCAGGACATCCAGCAGTCCGGCTCGCAGAAGAAGACCAGCGGTACCGCTCGGTCCCCCTTGCTCAGCGTCTCCAGACCGGCGCGGAAATAGCGCTCCTGCTCTCCGGATAGGCTGCCGTAGCCGACGTTGGGCAGCCAGACCGCTCCCGGCAGGCTGCGGCGGGGCGGCGGCACCCACACCGCCGGTTCCGGGCGGTCCGCCGGGCGCGGCGGCGCCGGCATCACGTCGATCAGGCGCGCCTCCGGAACGCGCTCGATCAGCCGGCGCAGCTCGGCCAGGGTCACGGTGGAGGCGCCGGACAGTCCGGCGGGGGTCGGGGCGCGGTACTGATCCATCCGGTAGCCCGGCGGTTCCATGGCCGCCGCCGTCTTCAGCGCGCCGTCCGGGCCGATGATCGGGACGTGATAGCGCAGCAGGATGCGGTCGATGTCGTCCTGGCGGCGCTTGATGAAATCGTTGAGCCAGTGCTTCCACTCCGGCTCGTCGGCGCGGATGCCCATGGAGATGTTGAATTGCAGCCGGGCCGCCGCCGGTTCCCGGATCAGCGGCACGACGGTCAGCGGTTCCGCCTGCTGGGCGGCGAAATAGCCGGCGATCGGCCCCCAGATCACCGCGGCGTCGGTCTTCCCGCTCGCCACATCCTCGATGGCGTCGCGGGCCGGGTTGTTGGCGCGCGTGTCGGTGTTGAGCTGGTAGGGCTCGGTCCGGGTGATGCCGTAAAGCCGCAGGAGGTTGACGGCGGGGGTCTTCTCCACGACGCCGATGCGGGCGTCCTTCAGGGACGGGTCGCCCACGCTGTCCGCCCGGATGCCCGACTTCGTGCGGTAGACGAGGGAATAGACGGTCCGGTAGTACGGGTTGGTGTTCTGCATCAGCTCCTCGCCGGACGCCGTGCCCATCACGAGGTCGCACTGCCGCGCGCGCAGCGTGTTGCGGACGAAACCGATGGTCTGGGGCCACCAGTGGTAGGTCACCGGCTTCTTCAGATCCTCCCCGATCAGCCGGGCGATCTCGTTCTCGAAGCCCTCCAGCCTCTCGTTCGAGTAGGGCAGCAGGTTGCCGTCGGCGCAGACCCGCACCGTCTCGCGCTCCGTCACCTCGACGGCCAGGGCCGGCGATGCCGCGGCGCAGGCGAGGATGGCGGCGGCGAGCATGGCGGCGGCGGAAGGAACGCCCCGGCGCAGCGCCGGAATGAGCGTTGCCGGATGTGCCATGAAGTTCCCCCCCTTTCCCGTATCAGCCGCCGAGGCGTTGCGGACGTCCGCCGGGCAGCGCGCCGTCCGCCCGCGCTTTCAGATAGCGGTAGATGTCGTCCAGATGGTCCATGATGTTCGGGTCCAGCCCGAAGGAGGGCATCACCTTGTCACCGGTGGCGCCCTGGTTCTGGCGGCCGTTGACGACGACCTCCTTGAACTCGTCGTAGCTGAGGCGCTTCAGCGAGTCCGCGAGGCTGGGAGCGAAGGACGACCCCGATGCGTCGAAGCCGTGGCAGGTGTGGCAGGTCGCGTGGAAGCGGCGGTAGCCGTTGTAGGTTCCCTTGTCCACCTGACCGTCCTTGACGATGTAGGTCGGCGTCCCGTCGGGGGCCGTGGGCGCATCCTGTGCCAAGGCGGCGAAACAGGCGACGGTGCCCGCCGTGAGCACACCGGTCAGCAAGCCAAGTCTGCGTTTCATGGATGTCGAGTTCCTTGCCCGGAAGCCGGGTCCCAGTAAATGCCGAAAGCCATAAAGCAAAGCCCCCGGTGCGTTGCGGCACCGGGGGCAGGTCAGCCGATCACTTCTGGTCCGGAACGTGGAACACCGTCAGAACGCCGCCGAGCTGGGTGTATTCGCCCAGCGACTGGTGGGCGCCGACCGCGCCGAGGCCGGCGGTCGCCACCCCCATGCCCTCGGTGTGGCCGGGATGGACGGCGTTGTGCCACGCCTGCGCCCCGGCCTCCTGGGTCAGGCCCGCGGCAAGGCCGATGCCGGCCCAGCCGCCGACCCCGGACAGGACGGCCACATACTGCTTGCCGTTGTGGGTGTAGGTGTTGATGTTGCCGATGATGCCGGACGGCGTCTTGAACCGCCACAGCTCCTTGCCGTCCTTCATGTCGACGGCGACGAGGTAGCCTTCCAGCGTCCCGTAATAGGCCACGCCGCCCTTGGTGGACAGGGCGCCGCTCCACACCGCGAACCGTTCGGGCCGCGACCACACGATCTTGCCCGCCGCGGCGTCCCAGGCGATGAAGTTGCCCATGCCGCCGTGCGAATTCGGCGTCGGATACATGGAGACGGTCGAGCCGACATAGGCCTGACCCGCCGTGTAGGAGACGGAGAACGGTTCGTAGTCCATGCAGATGTGGTTGGTCGGAACGTAGAACAGGCCGGTGTCGGGCGAGAAGGACGCCGGCTGCTGGTCCTTGGTGCCGAGGGCGGCGGGGCAGACCGCAGCGGTGTTCTTGTCCTCGCCGTTGGCGAAGGTGCTGTATTTGTCGACGACGTTCGGGCGCCCGGTCTTCATGTCCACGTCGGTCGCCCAGTTGACCGTCGGGTCGTACTTCTGCGCCACGAGCAGTTCGCCGGTCGCCCGGTCCAGCGTGTAGGCGAAGCCGTTGCGGTCGAAGTTGACCAGCACCTTGCGCTGCTGGCCGTTCATGGGAATGTCGGCCAGGATGTTCTCGTTCACCCCGTCGAAGTCCCATTCGTCGAAGGGCGTCTTCTGGTAGACCCACTTCGCCTCCCCGGTGTCGGGATCGCGGGCGAAGATGGTCATCGACCATTTGTTGTCGCTCTTGGCCCGGTCCTTGTCGACGGCCCGCTGGGTCGGGTTCCAGGTGCCGGGGTTGCCGGTGCCGTAATAGATCAGGTTGAGCGCCGGATCGTAGGTGTACCAGCCCCAGGTGGTCCCGCCGCCGCGCTTCCATTCGTCGCCCGGCCAGGTCGAGACGCCGAGGTCCTTCTGCCCGATGGGCTTGCCCATCATCATCGTCTTCGACGGGTCGATCTTCACGTCGGCGTCGGGGCCGGTCGAGAAGGCACGCCACACCATCTTGCCGCTGTTCGTGTCGTAGGCCGTCAGATGCCCGCGCACGCCGAACTCGCCGCCGCTGATGCCGACGAAGACCTTGTCCTTGACCACCAGCGGGGCCGCCGTCAGGGTCTCGCCCTTGGTGTGGTCGCCGTTCTTGACCTTCCACATCTCCTTGCCGGTCTTGGCGTCAAGGGCGACCAGCGTGTTGTCCGCCTGCGCCAGGAAGACCCTGCCGTCCGCGACCGCGACGCCGCGGTTGACCGTGTCGCAGCACATGACGGGGATGACGGTCGGGTCCTGGACCGACTCATACTTCCAGATGACCCGTCCGGGATTGTTCAGATCCAGCGCGAAGACCTTGTTGGGGAACGGCGTGTGAATGTACATCACGTCGCCGACGACGATCGGCCCGCCTTCATGGCCGCGCAGGACACCGGTCGAGAACGACCAGGCGACCTGGAGGTTCTTGACGTTGTTGGTGGTGATCTGGTCGAGTGGACTGTAACGCTGCCCGGCGTAGTTGCCGAGCTGGGAAGCCCAGTTGTTCGGGTTCGCTTCGTTCTTCAGAATACTGTCGTTCGCCGAGACCGAGCCGGCTGCGAAGATGGCAACCGACGCCAGAAGCCATCGAGACAACACCTTCATGACGATCCCTCCCGTGGTGGCGCTTATTGTTACCCAAAAACCAATGAGCCCAAAAAAATGGGCTTGTGCTTGTGAGCGCGGCACTGAATGCAGGCGGATGGTGTCGCGCGGATGTCATCGCGCGGAATGTCTCATTCTGAATTGAAAACTCAGAACATCTGACGCCAAATTGGGACTTAATGCTATATTGGGACCATGTTCTCGTCAAGGCTCTGCCGAATAGAAAACGCAAAACAATCTGCCAATGACAGTTTTCGCCGCGGGCGGACGCAAATAGGTGGTAATGGAATAATCCTTGGAAATATGATTTTGCGATTTATTTATTTGCAGTTTTCAGCGCTCGTTTGTGCATGGCAGCAATATTTGCTGCGATGCAACGCGACCGGCCGCGCTGCCGACAAACGCGGCGCCGTTTGTTGATAGCGTTGTTCCGGCCTTCGTCCGCCCTTTGGCGGCTTTGCCGAAGGTGCCGGTTTATCGGTATCTCCCACAGGAATGACGAGCCATGTTTGAACTGGTTCTGGTGATCTGTCTGGCCTTGCGGCCGGACCAATGCGCCATCGAGCGTCCCCCGTCCGTCGAGCGCTTCCCGACCGCGATGGAGTGCACGCGCAACAGCTATGTCCACGTCGTGCATTGGCTGATGGAGCATCCCGCCTGGAACGTCCGCCAGTGGCGGTGTGAACAGCCCGGGGCGTGACGCTCCGCTCCGCCATCGTCGCCATCGGGTTCGCGGTCTCCCGACGTTTAGGCATTGCTAACCTTTGATGCCTAATGATTCGGCGCGCCTGTGGATTGGCTCATTTTTGGGCGGCCGGATTTCCGGCAGCATGCCCCCGGTCGTGGGCATGGCATACGGCTTGCGTAGGCCGATCCTGTTGGCACATGCGTGCTGTTGCACTTTGGAGCGCCCGATGTTCGTTACCTTGTCGATGATCTTCTGCCTGGCGTCCGATCCGACCCAGTGCCGGACCGTCAGCCCGGTGATCCCGGATGATGAGCCGCTGACCATGTCCAGTTGCCCGATCGCCGGTCAGATCGAAAGCGCGAAATGGGTCAACGATCATCCCAAGTACGAGCTTCAACGCATCCAATGCACGGTGGGCAAGCGGTTCAAGCAGCAGGGCGCGTAAGACCCGGGTCCGGCGGGGACGGCCCGGTCACCGCCGGCCCCTTGCCAGCGCCGCGGCCCGGCGCAGGTCGGCGACGAAATCCGCCTGCGCCTTCCGCCGTTCCGCTTCCTCCGGGAGCCTCAGGAGGTGGGACGGGTGAACGGTGACGAAGCCGTCCCACCCATCGAAGGCCATCGGTCCCCGCTCGCGCAGCACCGGGACGGCCCGGCCCGTCAGCGCCAGGGCCGCGGTCGCCCCCAGAGCGACGACGAGGCGCGGGCGGACGAATCCCAGCTCCGTCAGAAGCCACCAGCGGTAATGCTTGATCTCCCCGGCGGTGGGGGACTGGTGGATGCGCCGCTTGCCCCGCTGAACGAACTTGAAGTGCTTGACCGCGTTGGTCAGGTAGACGCCGTTGCGGTCGATGCCGGCCTCCGCCAGCGCGGCGGTCAGCAATTGCCCGGCGGGGCCGACGAAGGGGCGGCCTTCGCGGTCCTCCCGGTCGCCCGGCTGTTCGCCGACGAAGGCGATGGCGGCCCCCTCCGGCCCCTCGCCGGTCACCGCCTGCGTCGCCCCCGGCACCAACGGTTCGGAGCGCCGGATCAGGCTGTTCAACTCCTCCAGATTCGCCGGGGCCTGCCGGGCCATGGCCGCCACGGCCTTTTCGGGCGTGCGGCGGCGCGGGATGGCGGCCTCCGCCTCCAGCATCGCCTGGACGCGGGCGGGGGCCGAGCGGATCAGGGCGGGGATGGCCGCCGTCTCCGGCATGTTGGCCCAGTATTTCCGCGGCATCTCCGCCCGCATGGCCGCCGGGTTGACCCGCGCCGGGTTGAAGGTGCTCTCGTAATAGCGTTGCCAGCCCTCGGCGAAGCGGTCGTCCGCCGGCGAGTCCGGACGCTCGGCGGGCGGGCCGCTCATCAGGCGTTGGCGGTCCCAGTGCAGCGAGCCCTTCGGCGTCAGGATCGTCCACACCATGCTTTCGAAACGCTCGACGAAGAAGGGGGCGACGGCCTCGACGATGTGGTGGTCGGGTTCGAACCACGCGGCGTAGCGCTCCCCGCCGTCCGGGTCCGGCACCGTGTGGAAGCGCAGGAAGGCGTGCATCTTGTGGATGTCCCGCCGCACCGCCTTGTCCAGCCGCTCCAGCCGGTGCACCAGCGGGTCGGCGTGCCGGTCGAGCAGCGCCCGCTCCCCGTTCAGCACCCGCCAGACCAGCCGGTAGAGCAGGGCGTAGCGCTCCGGATCGCTGTGGCACACCACGGTTTCGATCAGCCGCCCGACCGCCTGCGGCAGGCGGACCGGCGCGCCGTCCGCGGGGGACGCCCCCGCGGCGGCCCCGAACAGCGACGGGGCGCCGGCGCTCCACAGCACCTCGTCGGGGGCCGCCCGGGCGGCGGCGAGGCGGCGCACCGCCCGGCGGAAACCGTCGAGGTCGGCCCCCTCCTGCAAGGCGATCGGATGCATCGTCAGAACAGGCTCAACTGGCTGGACGGCGTCACCAGCCGCCGGCGCAGATCCAGCCGGTCGGTCAGCCCGCCCGTGGGGTGGTAATCGGCGGCGATCAGGAAGGGACGCGACCGCCGCAGCCCCGACGACAGCCGCGCCAAATCCTCCATCCGCAGGCGGGCGTGGCGGCGGGCCGACAGGATCTTGTCCACGGCGCGGGCGCCCAGGCCCGGCACCCGCAGCAGCATCTCGCGGTCGGCGCGGTTGACGTCCACCGGGAAGCGCTCCCGGTTCTTCAGCGCCCAGGCCAGCTTCGGGTCGATGCCGAGGTCGAGCATGCCGTTCTCGCCGCCGGACGCGATCTCCTCCACCGTGAAGCCGTAATAGCGCAGCAGCCAGTCGGCCTGATACAGCCGGTTCTCCCGTTGCAGGGGCGGCGGCTTGACCGGCAGGACCGAGCTGGCCTCCGGGATCGGGCTGAAGGCGGAGTAGTAGACGCGGCGCAGCCCATAGCGCTGGTAGAGCGTGCCGCTGGTTTCCAGAACCGAGCGGTCGGTGGCGTCGTCGGCGCCGACGATCAACTGGGTGCTCTGGCCGGCGGGGGAAAAGCGGCGCCGCTCCTCCCTGGCCTCCAGGATGCGCTCGTTGACCTGTCCCATCGCCGCCTTGATGGTGCCGCCGTTCTTTTCCGGCGCGAAGGCCTTCAGGCTGTGGTCGGACGGGAGTTCGAGGTTGATCGACAGACGGTCCGCCCACAGCCCGGCCTGCTCGATCAGCCAGGGGCTGGCTTCGGGGATGGTCTTCAGGTGGATGTAGCCGGCGAAGCCATGGTCGCGCCGCAGCGTCCGCGCCACCAGCATCATCTGCTCCATGGTGTGGTCCGGCGAGCGGATGATGCCGGAGGACAGGAACAGCCCCTCGATGCAGTTGCGCTTGTAGAAGCCGAGGGTCAGCCGCACCACCTCCTCCACCGTGAAGCGGGCGCGGCGCACGTTGGAGGAGCGCCGGTTGATGCAGTACACGCAATCGAACAGGCAGTGGTTGGTCAGCAGGATCTTCAGAAGCGAGACGCAGCGCCCGTCCGGGGTGTAGGCGTGGCAGATTCCGGATCCGGTCGTGGAACCCAGCCCCTCCTTGCCGCCGCGGCGCGGCTTGGCGCCGGACGAGGCGCAGGAGGCGTCGTATTTCGCCGCATCGGCCAGAATGCCGAGCTTCTCGATCAAGGCGTCGTCCATCATCCCTTCCCCGCATCCGCAAGCGTTCTTAATATGTTCTTGTGGGGTGGGAAGGCAAGCGGCCGTTGTGGCGGGACGATGGCGGGACGATGGCCGGACGGACCGGCGGATCAGGCGGACAGGCCGCCGCTGTGCAAATGCCGCATCACGTCCTTCCGGGGGAGGCACGCCACCAGGGCGGCCCCGGCCGCCGCCATGGCGGCGACGGCGCCGAGAAAGGCGGCCAGGGGGATCGCGGCTCCGGGCAGGGGGGCGTCCTCTGCGAGGCCCGCGATCACGGCGGCTCCGCCAAGCCAGCCGAGCGGCACCGCCACCGTGGCGACGGCGGCGCCCAGAAGGACGAATTCCAGAACCACGGCCCGAACCATCGCGCGCCGCCCAGCCCCGAGAGCGTGCAGGATCGCCATCTCGTGAAGCCTCCGCCGCGCGCTGTCGGCAACGGCGCCCAGAAGAACCACCCCGGCGGCACCCAGCGCAACGGCGGACAGGCCATCCAGAAGCCGGCGGACGGACCGGACGGTGGCGCCGAACGTGTCCAGCACCTCCGCCACGCGGACCGCGGGGGCTTGCGGGACGGCCTGCGCCGCCGCGGCTTCCACCGCCGGAACCGCGTCGGGTGCCGACCAGACGGCGGCGACGAGGCTGTGCGGGGGCGGTTCGGCGAAGGGGGAGAGAAGGATCGGGAAATCCAGGCCGAGCCGCGTCCAGTCGATGCGGCGGAGGTTGGCGACCGTCGCGGTCACCGGACCGCCCGCCAGGGCCAGCGTGACGGTGTCCCCCACCGCCAGCCCCAGCCGGCGGGCCACTTGAGCGTCCAGCGAGGCGAGCGGCGGGCCGGCGTAACCCGCCGGCCACCAAGTTCCCGCGACGATCCGGTCCGTGGCGGCGGGGCGGTCGCGCCAGGACAGGCCGCGGTCGCCGCGCACCGCCCAGGCCACGGAACGTGGGGCGTCCGCTTCGGCGATGGCGGCGCCGTTGACGCGGCTGATCCGGGCGTGCAGGAACGGCACCGTCTCGATCCGCGCGACGCCGGGCAGGGCGGTCAGGCGTTCGCTCAGGCGCCCGCCGTCCTGCGGGGGGATGTTCAGAAGGACGAGGGAGGGCGTTTCCGCCGGCAGCGTCGCCTCGACATGCTGGGCTGCCGAGCGTCCGATCACGCCGACCGCCACCAGCAGGGTCAGGCCGATCCCCAGCGCGACGGCCACCGGAACGGTCGGTGCGCCGGGCCGCCCCAGGTTGGCGACGGCCAGCCGGACCACCGCCCGCCGCCCGTGCGCGACGTGGCGGGCCACCCGCGCCAGCCCTCTCCCGAGAAATGCGAATCCCGCCGCCGTCAGACCGGCGATGAGGAGGAACGCCAGGACCGCGACCGGCATGCCCGTCCAGGCCGCGAGCAGGCCGGCGAGCGTCAGCCCGAGAAGCGCGACGGCGCCGCGGACCCGCCACCCCGGCGGCTTCGGCGGGCCATCCACCGGCCCTCGCCAGATCGCGGCGCAGCTGGTCCCGGTGGCGCGGGCCAGCGGCGGCACGGCGCAAAGGAGCGCCGCCAGCAGCCCCACCGCCGCCGCCAGA
>NZ_JAUJFI010000073.1 GCF_030849505.1 Azospirillum isscasi
CCACGCGGCGGCCCACTACGCGGCGCATCCCGGCGAAGGCGCCGCGGCGCGGCTGCCCGCCGCCCAGGTGGCGACCCAACTGGTGCGCGTCGTCGAGGCGGGCGGCGGCGAGTTCCATATCGACCTGAAGCCGGAGGAGCTTGGCCCCGTCCGCGTCGTCGCCGAACTGACCGGCGCCCGCGTCGCCCTGCATGTCCAGGCCGAAAGCCCGGAGACGCTGGCCCTGCTGCGCCGGGACATCCACCATCTGGAACGCGCCCTGTCCGACGCCGGGTTCGAGCTGGACGGCGGCACCCTGAACTTCTCGTTGCGCGGCGACGGCGAGCCGCGCGGCTTCGCCTTCTCCGGCCAGGGGGACGGGACGGGCGGACGGGAGAACGGTCCCGGACGGGCCGTCCGCCTCGCGGAACCGTCCACCGCCCTGCCGTCCGAACGGGCCGCCCGCTCCATCGACGGTCTCGTCGACATCTTCGTCTAGCCGCAAGGACCCGCCATGACCACGACCGCGGCCACCAACACCGCCACATCCGCCACCTCCACCGCCGCGAAGAAGCAGACGGTGGATTACGAGGCGTTCCTGAAGCTGCTGACCGCTCAGCTCCGCAACCAGGACCCGCTGTCGCCCATGGACGCCACCCAGTTCATGACGCAGCTCGCCCAGCTCTCCACCGTCGAGCAGGGCGTGCAGACGAACCAGACTCTGGGGCAGGTGCTGGACACGCTGAAGAACAGCGGCATGCGGCTGGACATGGCCTATCTGGGCCGCAAGGTCGAAGCCGCGTCGGACCGCATCAGCCTGTCGGAGGGCAAGGCGGAGATGGCCTACGCCATCGACGGCGCCGCCGCGTCGGTGAAGATCGAGGTGCTGAACGACGCCGGTCAGGTGATCCACAGCGCCGCCGGAAGCCCGAAGACGGGCCGGCAGACCTTCACCTGGGACGGCCGGCGCAGCGACGGCGCCACCGCCGCGGACGGCGCCTACCTCGTCCGCGTGACGGCGAAGGACAAGGCCGGCAAGGCCCTGACCGCCGCCACGGTGACGACCGACACGGTGAAGGAGGTGCGCAGCGTCAACGGCGAGACGCAGTTCGTCCTGAAGGGCGGAGCCACGGTGAAGGGCACGGACATCCTGTCCGCGTCCTGATTTTTCAATTTTTTGCAGACGGCGCGCAGGCCGGCGGGGGAAGGACGTTCCCCCGCCGGCCTTTTGCCCCTTACGAGAACCAGGAGTCGCTGACGCCGGTCAGGCCGACCACGGTGATGGTGGTCTTGTCGGACAGGGTGAAGACGGTGCTCTTGCCGACGGTCTGGGCGCTCGCCTTGATGTCCGCGATGGTGATGCCGGGGACCGCGAAGCCCAGGACGTCGTCGTCCGGGTTGAACTCGAACACATAGTCGTTCCCACCGCCGAGCGTGAAGGCGAAGACGTCCTTCCCCGCACCGCCGATCAGCCAGTCGTCGCCGCCGAAGCCCCACAGGACGTCGTCGCCGTCGCCGCCGAACAGCGTGTCGTTGCCGTCCTCGCCGACCAGGGCGTCGTTGCCGTCGCCGCCGTCGATGAGGTCGTCGCCGGCACCGCCGCCGATCAGGTCGGCCCCGGCCCCACCGAGGATGGAGTCCTTGCCGTCCCCGCCCACGATGGTGTCGTTGCCCGCGTCGCCGGTCAGCAGGTCGTCGCCGTTCATGCCGAACAGCACGTCGTTGCCGTCGCCGCCGATGGCCGTGTCGTTGCCGTCCTCGCCCATCAGCCAGTCGTTGCCGGCGTCGCCGCTGAGCAGGTCGTTGCCGTTGCCGCCGCCGACCACGTCGTCGTCGTCACCGCCCGTCACCGTATCGTCGTCGTCACCGCCGTGCAGGGTGTCGTTGCCCGCGTCGCCGGCCAGCAGGTCGCGTCCGGTGGTGCTGACCACCACGTCGTTGCCGCCGCCGCCGCGGGTGGTGTCGTCACCCGGGCCGAGGTTGATGGTCTGGGCGCTGTCGTCGCCGATGGTTAGGCTGTTGCCCTCTCCGCCGGTGAAGGTGCCCTGGCCGACCAGAACCGCGAAGTCCACCTGGTTGAGGACGACCGAACCGCCGGCGTTGCTGCCCATGTTGATGATGAGCGCCTCGCGCGGCGCCCCGGCGGTGGCGGTGCCGGTGATGGTGACCGGCCCAGGACCCGTCGGGGTCAGCGTGCGCAGCGTCATCGCGCCGGCAGCGGCCGCCGCGAAGTTCGCCACCTCGTTCCGGATCGCCGTCGTCCGGCTGTCCGGCAGCAGGGCCGCGAGCATCCCGGTGAAGACGCCGGCCATCTGGCCGCTCTCCACCGTGGACTGCGGGCCGTAGGCGGAGAGCCCGCCGCCCGCCGCCACGTTCGCCTGCAGAAGCGGGGCGTTGCCCGCATCCTGCATCAGCGCGACGGTCACGCCGTCCCGGCTGCCTGCCGGCACCGCCTGGGCGAGGCCGGTCTCGACGAAGGCGACGTTCACACCCGAGGGGGCGCTGCCCGTCCGGGTCTGGACCACGACGCCGTTCACCGTCTCGTCGCCGACCGGCTTGGAACCGCCACCGGAGCTGTTGCCACCGGTGTTGTTGTTGGAGCCGCCACCCGTGGTGTTGCCGCCGGTGTTGTTGTTGGTGCCGCCGCCGGTGGTGTTGCCGCCGGAGTTGTTGTTGGAGCCGCTACCGGTGTTGTTGCCACCGGTGTTGTTGTTGGTGCCGCCGCCGGTGTTGTCGCCGCCGGAGTTGTTGTTGGAACCGCCGCCGGGACCGGTGTTGCCGCCCGTCGCCACGTCGTCGTTGCGGATGGTGCCGGTCGCCACAGCCGTCCCGATCGTGCCGCCGCTGGGGTTCGACAGCGTGACCGTGAAGGTCTCGTCGGACTCCACGTCCCGATCGCCCTGGACGTTGACGGTGATCCGGGCCGTCTGCTGGCCCGCCGCGAAGGTGACCGTGCCGTGCGGCAGGGTGTAACCGGCGAAGTCGCCGGCGGACGTCGGGGCGGCCCCGCTGCCCGCCACCGCGTAGGACACGGTGGTGGAGCCGGAGGTGTCGCCCGTGCGGGTGACCAGGAAGGTCAGCGCCGTCGTGCCGTCGTTGCCTTCCGCGGCGCTGCCGGTCTCCGCCGCGATCGACAGCGACGGCGGATCGGACGGCGGCGGGGCGGTGTTCTTGATGATGCCCGTCGCCACCCCCGTGCCGATGGTGGCGCCGTTCGGGCTGGACAGCGTGACCGTAAAGGTCTCGTCCGCTTCGTTCAGGGCATCCATCGCGACGGCGATCTCGACCGTCTTCGTCGTCTCGCCAGCCGCGAGGCTGACGGTGCCGGTCGGGAAGGCGTTGCCCGCGAAATCCGCCGCGGAGGCCGGGCTCGGCCCGCTGCCCGCCACCGTGTAGGTGACGCTGACCGGGTCGAGCGCGTTGTCGCTGCGCACGATGGTGAAGGTCGCCTTGGCGCCCGCCCCTTCCTGCACGATGGCCGAGGCCGCCGCGATGTCCAGGCGGGGGGTGAGCGCGCCGTCGTCGTTCTCGATCGTCACCGTGGCCCGCGGTGCCGCGATGACGGCCTGGGTGGGCGAACCGGCTCGCTGCGACAGGGTGACGGCGAAGGTCTCGTCGGCCTCCGCCACCGCGTCGCCGGCCACCGCGACGGTGACCGTCGCGGAGGTCTGGCCGGCGGCCAGCGTCACCGTCCCGCTGGGGAGCTGCCCGCCGAAGTCCGCGGCGTCCGCCGCCGACGTGCCGAAGCCCGTCACGGCGAAGTCGAGCACCAGATCGGCGCTGGAGTCGCCCGTCCGGTACACGTCGAAGACGACGTTCGTGCTGCCGCTGTTGCGCTCCGTCACCGTGGCGGTGCGGGCCGCGATGGTGATGACCGGAGCGGCGGGGGGCGCGTTCGAGGTGGTGGACTGCTGCGTCGGGGCGTCCGCCTGCGTGGCGCCCTTCAGGAAGCTGGCGTCGCCGGTCAGCGCCACGTCGAGCAGGGCCGCCTGCCGCAGCGCCGGATCGGTGATGCCGGCGGCGTCCAGCAGAGCCTCCGCCCGCTCGCGCAGCGCCGCGGGCAGGGCATCCACCGACAGCACCTGCCGCGGGAAGCTGCGGTCGGTGTAGGTCGCCGTCGTCTCGCCCTGGCCGTAATCGAACAGCGAGGTCTGCTGCGACACCCGCCAGCCGTCGGCGTAGCTGCCGTACAGCACCGAATAGTCGATCGGCTGGGACAGGACCGTGCCGTCGGCCAGCGCCAGGTCGTTGGAGGCGTTGCCGTCGAGGTTGCCCATCAGGCCCTCGATCGACCCCGCCGCGCGGCTCGGCGCCAGGAAGAGCTGAAGGTCGATGCGGTCGGCCTCGACCGTGACGATCATCTGCTCCTGGTTCGAATAGACGATGGTGTAGACGTTGCCGGACCGGAAGATGTGCCCGTCGCCCACGGCCATCGACCCGGCGGCGTCGGAGATGTCCGTCGCCACCCCGTCGATGCGCAGCGGGTGCGCGGAGTCCTTCGCGTTGATGGACACCCGCGCCGTGCCGATCTTCGTCGCCACCGCCGTGTTGATCGACACCGCGTCGCCCAGCGCCGCGGTGCGGAGCTGCACGACCCGCTCGTCGCCCGACTTGGCGTTGACGTAGGTGAACTCGCCGACCGCCTGGAAGCTGTAATAGAAGCCGTCGAAGGTCACCAGATGCGGGTCGCCCCAGTTGGCGCCCGGACGGAAGCCCGGCGGCAGCGGCGGCGCCTGGTTGTCGTCGTTGAGGACGGTGCCGGTGGCCTGACGGTTGCCCAGCTTGATGTTGGAGCCGTCCGCCGGGGTGGCCAGGGTCACCGCGAAGGTCTCGTTCGCCTCGGCCACGGTGTCGCCCAGCACGTCCACCGAGATGGTCTTGCTGGTCTCGCCCGCCGCGAAGGAAACCGTGCCGTCATAAGGCAGGAGACCGCCCGACAGATCCCCGGAACCGACCGGGTTGCTGCCCGTGCCGGCCACCGTGTAGCCGACCGACACCGCGCTGGTCGTGTCGCCGGAGCGGGTGACCGTGAAGGTGAAGCGGGTGGTGCCGCTGTTGCCTTCCGCCTTCGACAACTGGCCCGGCTCGATGGCGACGACCGCCGGGAGCACGTTCGACGCGGTGCCGCCGGTCATCTGGAAGCGCCACAGGCCGTTGCTGCCCGTGTTGCCCGCCGTGGTGTCGAGGGCGAGCATCCCCGCCTCGCCGCCCGACTGCGGCAGGATGAACAGGCCGGACGTGTCGCCGTTGCCGGCGGTGTAGCCGGCCCGCGCGACCGCGTTCCCGCCGGTCTGCGCCCAATTGACCGACTCGTAGCGGAACTCCGCGTCGAAGTCCCCGGCCTTGCGCCCGGTGGTGCCGTTGGCGTTGGTCAGCACGAGCTGGAAGGCGTTGCGCGCCCCGTCCGTGCCGCCGTTGGCCGCCACGTCGTCCCAGGTGACGACGATGGTCCCGGTGACCGGGTCCAGGTCGTAGTAGACGCGGTTGGTGCCCTGCGAGGTGCCGCCCGGAGTCGCCGAGCCGGTGCCGCCCCGCGTGTCCACGTCGGACAGGAAGGGCGCGATCATCGCCGGGGCCGAGGCGGACAGCGCGTCGGCCGACGGTCCGGCGGACAGCGGCGCGTCGAAGGAGATGCTGCCGTTCGTGTTGATGTAGAAGCCGGTGTAGACCTTGCCGAAGACGTTGATGCCGTCCGCGAAGACCGACCGGATGTCGATGAAGGCGCTCGACCCGTCGTTGCTGCGGTCGAGTTCGTTCTCGCCGAAGCCGGCGGTGCCGCCCAGGCCGCTGATCAGCCGCGCCCCGATGGCCGTGGCCGGCGTCAGGTCCATCGTCTGGTCGGTGAAGCGCAGCTCCTCCACCGCGGTGATGCGGGCGATGCCGTCCGCCTTGGTGCCGCGGGCGTGGGTGACGGTGATCGTCCCGCCGTTGTTGGCGATGTCGTAGTTCGCCTTCGCGTCGGTGAAGACCACCGCGTCCAGACCGGCGCCGCCGTTGATGTCGTCGGTGCCGCCGCTGGCCTGGAACAGGTCGTTGCCGTCGCCGCCGTTCAGCGTGTCGTCGCCGGCCCCGCCGTTCAGCGTGTCGTCGCCGGCGTCGCCGGACAGCAGGTCCGCCCCGTCGCCGCCGCTCAGGTTGTCGTTGCCCATGCCGCCGGACAGGCTGTCGTTGCCGCCGTTGCCGAACAGCCGGTCGTCGCCGGCCTGCCCGCTCAGCCGGTCCGGGGTGTCGCCGCCGGTCAGCGTGTCGGCGTCCGCGGTGCCGGTCAGGGTCAGGCCGGTGGCGCGCACCAGCACGCCGGGGTTGCCCTCGGCCTCCTGAAGCTCGTGGAAGCCGGCCAGCGTCAGGGTGGCGTCCGTCACGCCGTCGCCGTTCGTGTCGAACAGCACCTGGGTGGTGGCGCCGCCGGACGTGACGAAGCGGAAGCCGACCTGCGCCGAACCCGGCTGGGCCACGGTGCCGGTGAAGGGACCGCTGCCCACGAAGGTGAAGGGAATGCCGGACAGGTCGATCCGGTCGCCCGCCGCGAAGTCGGTGATACGGTCGCCGTTCGCCTCCGCCACGGTGGCGTAGCGGAAGCTGTCGCTGCCCTCGCCGCCGCTCAGCACGTCCTCGCCGGCCCCGCCGGCCAGAGTGTCGTCGCCGGTCCCGCCATAGAGGAAGTCCGCACCGCCCAGGCCGTCGAGACGGTCGTTGCCGGCCCCGCCGGTCAGCGTGTCGGACGCCGCACCGCCGGTCAGCGTGTCCGCGCCGTCGCCGCCCGTGGCGGAGATGGCGGTCACACGGACCAGAACGCCGCTGTTGGACGGATCGGCGGCCAGCGCGTGGGTGCCGGCCAGATGGATGACGCGGTCCGCCACCCCGTCGCCGTTCACGTCGAACTGGAGGTCGGTGGTGGCGAAGGCGCCACTGCCGGAGTTGACGTAGTTCACCGCCACGCCGGTGCCGAAGCGCTGGGACAACGGCGTGGTGCCGAGGAAGCTGGCCGACAGGCCGGAGATGTCGATGCGGTCGCCCGTGGCGAAGTCGGTGATGAGGTCGCCGTCGATGTCGGTGGCGCGGGCAAACACGAAGGTGTCGTTGCCGGCTCCGCCGGTCAGCTCGTCGCGGCCTTCCGACCCCACCAGAGTGTCGTCGCCCTCGCCGCCGGTCAGCGTGTCGTTGCCGGCTTCGCCGGTCAGGCTGTCGTTGCCGGCCCCGCCGGACAGGGCGTCGCCGCCCTCGCCGCCGGTCAGCGTGTCGTTGCCGTCGCCGCCGTCCAGCCGGTCGTCACCGCCCAGGCCGTCCAGCCGGTCGTCGCCGCCCAGGCCGGACAGGCTGTCCGCCCCCTCGCCACCGGTCAGCGTCTCCGCCGCGCCGGTGCCGGTCAGGGTCTTGTTGGAGACGCGGACCAGGATGCCCGCCCCGTCTTCCCGCAGGGCATGGGCACCGGCCAGCTCGATCACGGCGTCCGCCGTGCCGTTGCCGTCGCCGTCGATCTCCACGCGGGTGCGCTGCTGGCCTTCCACCCCGGTGACCGCGAAGCGGACCTGGGCCGGGCCGAGATTCACCGGGGACCCGGTGAAGGCGCCGCCGCCGATGAAGGTGGCGTTGAGCGACGACAGGTCGAGCCGGTCGCCGTCCGCGAAGTCCTGGATGCGGTCACCCGCGGCGTCGCCCACGGTCAGCACGCGGAAGACGTCGTTGCCGGCACCGCCGGTCAGCGTGTCCGCCCCGTCGCCGCCCAGCAGCGTGTCGTCGCCGCTGCCGCCGTCCAGCCGGTCGCGCCCCGCCCCGCCGTTCAGCGTGTCGTTGCCGGCACCGCCGTTCAGAGTGTCGTCGCCGGCACCGCCGGTCAGGCTGTCGGCGTCGCCGGCGCCCTCGAAATGCTGGCCGGCGGCGCGGACCAGGACGCCCGGCGTCTGCGGGTCGGCCTGGAGCACATGCTCCCCGGCGATCTCGATGCTGCGGTCGGTCTGGCCGTCGCCGTTCAGGTCGATGTCCAGCAGCGTGTTCCGATAGCCCGGCTCGCCCACGGCGGACACGCGGATCTGCGCGCCCCCCGTGCCGCTGAAGGCCGCGGAGCCGATGAAGGCCGCGTTCAACGCCGACAGGTCGATGCGGTCGCCATCCGTAAAGTCGGTGATGCGGTCGCCCGCAATGTCGTCCGCGGCGAAGACGAAGGTGTCGTTCCCGGTACCGCCGGTCAGGCGGTCGGTGCCCGCCCCGCCGACCAGCGTGTCGTCGCCGGCATCGCCGGACAGCGTGTCGTTGCCCACGCCGCCGGTCAGGCTGTCGTTGCCGGCGCCGCCGGACAGGCTGTCGCGCCCGGCGCCGCCCTCCAGCGTTTCGCCCGCATCCGTCCCGGTGAGAACGAGGTCGTCCACGCGGATCAGGACGCCGGAATTGCCGGGCATCGCCATCAGCGTGTGGGTGCCGGACAGGATGAGCACCCGCTCACCGATGCCGTCGCCGTTCATGTCGAAGACCAGCCGGGTTTCAGCCAGCGGGCCGCTGCCGACGAGGACGGCGTTCACTTGCGCCGGGCCGGGCTGCGCGATGCTGCCGGTGAAGGCCGCGGAGCCGATGAAGGTGACGTTCACGTCGCGCAGGTCGATGCGGTCGTTGGCGCCGAAGTCGGTGATGCGGTCGCCGTCGATGTGGCCGGCCCGGTTGAAGCGGAAGTAATCCCGCCCGGCGCCGCCGGTCATCAGGTCGCCGCCGGGACCGCCGTTCAGCGTGTCGTCGCCGTCGCCGCCCTCCAGCGTGTCGATGCCGTCGCCGCCGATGAGGGTGTCGTTGCCCGCCCCGCCGACGATCAGGTCGTTGCCGTAATCGCCGCTCAGCGTGTCGTTCCCGGCCCCGCCGATCAGCGTGTCGGGACCGGAGGCGCCGGCCAGGCTGTCGTCGCCCTCCGTGCCGGTCAGGGCCTTCCCATGCTCCGTGATGAGGACGCCCGGCGATCCCGCCAGCTCGACCAGGGGCACGACGCCGTTGAGCACCAGCCCCGCGTCACCGGTGCCGTCGCCGTTGGCGTCGAGGACGAGCGTCGTGGTGCCCGCGCTGTAGTAGACGCGCAGTTCCGCACCGCCCGGAGCGGACGGGGTGCCGGTGAACGCGCCCTCGCCGAGGTAACGCGCGTTCAGCGCCGACAGGTCGAGACGGTCGCCGGGGCCGAAGTCGAGGATGCGGTCGTTGTTCATCTCCGACGCCGAGCCGAAGACGAACCGGTCGTCGCCGGCGCCGCCTTCCAGCGTGTCGTTGCCGGCGCCGCCGTTCAGCGTGTCGTCACCCGAGCCGCCTTCCAGCGTGTCCGCCCCGTCGCCGCCGGCCAGCACGTCGTCGCCCGAGCCGCCCTGGAGCAGGTCGTTGCTTCCCAGGCCCGCCAGCGTGTCGTTGCCGGCCCCGCCGGACAGCGTGTCGCGGCTGGGACCGCCGGTCAGGCTGTCGTTCCCGTCGGTGCCGGTCAGCGCCTGGGTCGGAACGCGGACGAGCACGCCCGGCGCGTTCGGATCGGCCCGGAGATCATGCTCGCCGGTCACCGTGAAATAGGTGTTGGCCCAGCCGAAGCCGCTGCTGGAAATTTCGATGCGGGTCGTGCCGCCGGAGATGACCGAGCGGACCTGAACCGGACCACCGCCGTTGGGGTAGGAGGTGAAGTCCGCCGAGCCGATGTAGACCGGGTTCAGCGCCGACAGGTCGATGCGGTCCCCGTCCGCGAAATCGGCGATGCGGTCGCCGTAGATGTCGTTGACGTTGGTGAAGCGGAAGGTGTCGCCGCCCTCGCCGCCGAAGAGCTGGTCGGAACCGGCCCCGCCCTCCAGCGTGTCGGCGCCGGCGCCGCCGCGCAGCAGGTCCGCGCCCGCTCCGCCGAGGAGCAGGTCGTTTCCGGCCCCGCCGTCCAGGCTGTCGGCACCGCCCAGGCCGGACAGCGTGTCGTCACCGTCTCCGCCGGACAGCGTGTCGCTGCCCGCCCCGCCTTCCAGCGTGTCGCTTCCGCCGGTCCCGTTCCGAACCACGTCCGAAACCCGGATCAGCACGCCCGGTGCGTTCGGATCGACGAGAAGGCCGTGCGAGCCCGACAGGACGATCCGGCCATCGACCACGCCGTCGCCGGTCAGGTCGAATTCGAGCTGGGTGTCGTCCCCGACGGTGGTCAGGCGAACCTGCCCCGGTCCCGGCTGCGAGAAGGTGCCGGTGAAGGGCTGTTCGCCGATGTAGGCGACGTTCAAGGCGGACAGGTCGATGCGGTCGCCGGCCGTGAAGTCGGAGATGCGGTCTCCGGCAAGCTGGCTGGCCTCGGTGAAGCGGAAGGTGTCGTTGCCGTCGCCGCCGATCAGCAGGTCGGCGCCGTCGCCGCCGACCAGCGTGTCGTCGCCGGCCCCGCCGTCCAGCACGTCGCCGCTGCCCAGGCCGTTCAGCAGGTCGTTGCCGCCGCCGCCCCACAGGCTGTCGAAGCCCGGCCCGCCGGTCAGCGTCTCCGCGCCCTCGGTCCCGATCACGGAGCGGTCGGCGGAGCGCACCAGCACGCCCGGCGAACCCTCCAGCTGCTCCAGCGCGTGGGCGCCGGTCAGAGTGATCCAGTGGTCGGCCGAACCGTCGCCGTTGCTGTCGATCTCCAGCACGGTGCCGCCGACGTCCGCCCGGTAGCGCACCTGCGCCGGGCCATAGTTGGGATAGCGCCCGGTGAAGGCGCCCTCGCCGATGAACTGGAGCCCCATTTCCGACAGGTCGATGCGGTCGCCCGGACCGAAATCGGTGATGACGTCGTTCCCGACGTCGCCGATGCCGTCGAACCGGAAGACGTCGTTGCCGGCCCCGCCGGTCAGGATGTCGCGCCCGAGGCCGCCGTCCAGCGTGTCGTCGCCGTCGCCGCCGAACAGGCTGTCGGCGGCCCCCATGCCGCGCAGCAGGTCGTTGCCCGCCCCGCCGCTGACGGTGTCGAGCCCGGCCCCGCCGTTCAGCTCGTCGTCGCCCGCCGTGCCGGACAGCGTCCGGTCGGGCACGCGCACCAGGATGCCGGGCGAGCCCGCCAGCGGTTCCAGCGCATGGGTGCCGGAGAGCTGGATATAGCGGTCGCTGATGCCGTCGCCGTTGCTGTCGATCTCCAGCATCGTGCCGTTGGTGAGATCGGTGCGGATGCGGACCGCCGCGGCACCGTTCCCCGGGAAGCCGTCCTCACCCACGAAGACGGCGTTCAGAGCCGACAGGTCGATGCGGTCGCCCTGGGCGAAATCGCTGATGGTGGTGCCGGAATAGGTGGAGTAGCTGAACACGGTTCCGACCGGTGCCGCGGCGATCCGGAAGGTGTCGTTGCCCGTGCCGCCGGACAGCGTGTCGAAGCCGATCCCGTCTTCCAGAAGGTCGTCGCCCGCCCCGCCGGACAGGCTGTCGTTCCCGGCGAAGCCGCGGAGCGTGTCGTTGCCGGCGCCACCGGCCAGCGTGTCGCGCCCCGCCGCACCGTTCAGTTCGTCGTCGCCCGCCGTACCGGTCAGCGCCCGGTCGGGCACGCGCACCAGGATGCCGGGCGCGTTCGCCAGCTCCTCCAGCGCCGCTCCGTTGCCCAGCTGGATGTAGCGGTCGGCGTTGCCGTCGCCGTTGGTGTCGATTTCCAGCACGACGCTGGAGTCCTGGCGCAGACGCACCTGCGCCGGCCCGTGGTTGCTGGAGTTTCCGGTGAAGGCGCCGCTGCCGATGAAGGTGGCGTTCAGACCGGTCAGGTCGATGCGGTCACCCACCTCGAGGTCGGTGATGACGTCGAAGCTGTAGGTGGTGTAGCCGTTGTTCATCGGCCCCGTGACGAAGCGGAACGTGTCCGCACCGCCGCCGCCGCTCAGCGTGTCGTTGCCCTCGCCGCCGTCCAGCGTGTCGTCGCCGAGCCCGCCGGACAGGCTGTCGTTGCCGCCCAGGCCGCGCAGCAGGTCGTTGCCGCCGCCGCCGCTGATGGTGTCACGCCCGGCCCCGCCGGTCAGAGTCTCGCTCCCGTCGGTGCCGGTCAGCGTCTGGTCGGGGATGCGCTCCAGCACGCTGGACGAGCCGGCCGCCAGTTGCAGCGCGTGCTGACCGTTCACGGAGATGGTGCGCTCGAAGTAGCCGTCGCCGTTGCTGTCGATCTCCAGCACGGTGACATTGTAGTCCTGACGGACACGCACCTGCGCCGGTCCGTTGCTGGCGGTGGTGCCGGTGAAGGGGCCGTCGCCGATGAAGACCGCGCCCAGCCCGGTCAGGTCGATGCGGTCGCCGTCTGCGAAATCGGTGATGACGTCCCCGGCGGCGTCGGCCGAGTTGGCGAAGCGGAAGGTGTCGTTGCCGCCGCCGCCGGTCAGGCTGTCGCCGCCGGCCCCGCCATCCAGCGTGTCGTCGCCGAACCCGCCGGACAGGCTGTCGTTGCCGGCCAGGCCGAGCAGCAGGTCGTTGCCGGCGCCACCGTTGATGGTGTCGCGCCCGGCCCCGCCGGTCAGCGTGTCGCTCCCGTCGGTGCCGGTCAGCGTCTGGTCGGGGATGCGCACGAAGACGCCGGGCGAACCGGCGACCGCCTGCAGCGCCGGCCCGCCGGACAGGGTGATGCTGCGGTCGGACGTGCCGTCACCGTTGCTGTCGATCTCCAGCACGGTCGTCCCGGCGTCCGCACGGACGCGGATCTGCGCCGGGCCGTTGCTGGAATAGCTGCCGGTGAAGGGAGCCTCGCCGATGAAGGCGGCGGTCAGGCCGGTGATCTCCAGCCGGTCGCCGGTTGCGAAGTCGACGATGGTGTCGTTGTCGATGTCGGTCAGGGCGAACCGGTAGACATCGTTGCCCAGGCCGCCGGTCAGCGTGTCGGCCCCGGCGCCGCCTTCCAGCGTGTCGTCGCCCTCGCCGCCCACCAGGCTGTCGTTGCCGGACAGGCCGTGCAGCAGGTCGTTGCCGGCGCCGCCGTTGATGGTGTCGCGCCCGGCCCCGCCGGTCAGCGTCTCGTCCGCCGCCGTGCCGGTCAGAGTCTGGTCGGGGATGCGCTCGAAGACGCCGGGCGAACCGGCCACCTGCTGCAGCGAGGGCGCGCCGTTCAGGTAAATGTAGCGGTCGGCGTAACCGTTGCCGTCGCTGTCGATTTCCAGGGATGTCTGCCCGCCGTACATGCGGACGCGGATCTGCACCGGCCCGGCGCCCATCGGGGTGCCGGTGAAGGGCGCGTCGCCGATGAAGGTCGCGCCCAGGGCGGACAGGTCGAGACGATCACCCTGCGCGAAGTCCTCGATGACGTCGCCGTTGATGTCGTTCAGGCTGGCGAAGCGGAAGGTGTCGTTGCCGGCGCCGCCGATCAGGCTGTCGCTGCCGGCGCCGCCGTCCAGCGTATCGTCGCCGAGCCCGCCGGACAGGCTGTCGGCGCCGCCCTGGCCGCGCAGCAAGTCGTTGCCGCCGCCGCCGCTGATGGTGTCGCGCCCGGCGCCGCCATCCAGCGTCTCGCCCGCCGCCGTGCCGGTCAGCGTCCGGTCCGGCACCCGTTCGAGCAGGCCCGTCGTGCCGGACACCAGCTGAAGTGCGGGGCCGCCGTTGAGGAAGATGCTGCGGTTGAGGGTGCCGTCACCGTCGCTGTCGATCTCCAGCGTGGTGCTGTAGGAGTCGGTGCGAAGACGGATCTGCGCCGGCCCCTTGTTCATGGGGTTGCCGGTGAAAGCCCCCTCGCCGATGAAGGTGGCTCCCAGCGCCGTCAGGTCGAGCCGGTCGCCCAGGCTGAAGTCGGTGATGGTGACGTAGCCGTAATTGGACAACGCGGAGAACAGGAAGGTGTCGTTGCCGAGGCCGCCGGTCAGCGTGTCGGCACCGATGCCGCCGTCCAGCGTGTCGTCGCCGAGCCCGCCGGACAGGCTGTCGTTGCCGCCCAGGCCGCGCAGCAGATCGTTGCCGCCGCCGCCGCTGATGGTGTCGCCGCCGCCGCCGCCTTCCAGCGTATCATTCGAGTCCGTGCCGGTGAGAGTCTGATCCGGCACCCGCTCGAACAGGCCGGGCGAACCCGCGACCTCCTGGATCTGGGGGGAACCATTGATGGAGATGAAACGGTCGGCGAGACCGTCGCCGTCGCCGTCCACCTCCAGGACCGTGCCGTAGGTCGTGTTCAGGCGGAC
This sequence comes from Azospirillum isscasi, assembly GCF_030849505.1. Lineage (GTDB taxonomy): Bacteria > Pseudomonadota > Alphaproteobacteria > Azospirillales > Azospirillaceae > Azospirillum > Azospirillum isscasi. The sequence goes on from NZ_JAUJFI010000073.1 coordinate 14,061, forward strand.
CTGCGCCGGCCCCTTGTTCATCGAATTGCCGGTGAACGATCCGGTGCCGAGGTAGCTGGCCCCCAGCGGCCTCAGGTCGATACGGTCGCCCACCACGAAGTCGGTGATCTGGGTGCTGCCGTACCCGCCGCGGGTCGGGTTCGGCGTGAAGAGGAAAGTGTCGTTGCCGGCCCCGCCGGTCAGCGTGTCGGTGCCGGTGCCGCCGTCCAGCGTGTCGTCGCCGAGCCCGCCGGACAGGCTGTCGTTGCCGGCCATACCGCGCAGCAGGTCGTTGCCGCCGCCGCCGCTGATCGCATCGCGCCCGGCGGCGCCCTCCAGCGTATCACCCGCGTCGGTACCGATCAGCGTCTGATCGGGGATGCGCACCAGCACGCCCGATCCCGCCGTCTCCTCCTGCAACGCATGCGCGCCGGTCAGGTACAGGTAGTAATCAGCCGAGCCATCGCCGTTGCTGTCGATTTCCAGCGTGGTGGACGTGCTGTCCACGCGAACGCGCATCTGCGGCGGCCCGTAGGAGGCGGTGGTCCCATCCCACTTGTAGGAGCCCGTGAAGGGTCCCTCGCCAATGAAGGCGGCGTTCCAGGCCGACAGGTCGATGCGGTCGCCCACCACGAAATCGGTGATGCGCTTTTCACCGTACCCCGCCGTGCTCGGCTTGGAGATCAGGAAGGTGTCGTTGCCGGCCCCGCCGGTCAGCGTGTCGTTGCCGGTGCCGCCGTCCAGCGTGTCGTCGCCCTCGCCGCCGGACAGGCTGTCGTTGCCGCCCAGGCCGCGCAGCAGGTCGTTGCCGTCGCCGCCGCTGATCGTATCGCGCCCGGCGCCGCCGTCCAGCGTCTCGCCCACCGCCGTGCCGGTCAGAGTCCGGTCCGGCGCCCGCTCGAACAGGCCGGGCGAGCCGGCCACCGGCTGCAATCCGGGCGAACCGGAGATGCGGATGGAATAATCGTTCCAACCGTCGCCGTTGCCGTCGATTTCCAGCGTGGTGTCGGACATGTCGGTGCGCACGCGCACCTGCGCCGGGCCATGGGCCAAATCCTTCCCGGTGAAGGCCCCATCGCCGATGAAGGTGGCGTTCCAGGCCGACAGGTCGATGCGGTCGCCCACCGCGAGGTCGGTGATGCGCTTCTCGTAGTAAGCCACCGCGCCCGGCTTGGAGATCAGGAAGGTGTCGTTGCCGGCCCCGCCGGTCAGCGTGTCGATGCCGATGCCGCCGTCCAGCGTGTCGTCACCCTCGCCGCCGGACAGGCTGTCGTTGCCCGCGCCGCCGTCCAGGCTGTCGTTGCCCGCGCCGCCGCTGATGGTGTCGCGCCCGGCGCCGCCGCTCAACGTCTCCGCCGCGTCCGTGCCGGTGAGCGTCAGGTCGGGAACCCGCTCGAACACGCCGGGCGAACCGGCGACCTCCCGCAAGGCCGGAGTGCCGTCAAAGGAGATGGTGCGGTTGGCAAAGCCGTCGCCGTCGCTGTCCACCTCCAGCGTGGTGCCGTAGCTCGTGTTCAGGCGGATCTGCGCCGGCCCCTTGTTCAGGTAGGTGCCGGTGAAGGTGCCGGTGCCGATGTAGGTGGCGTTCAGGGCCGACAGGTCGATGCGGTCGCCCTGTTCCAGGTCGGTGATCCGGGCGTTTTGGGAACCGGAGGTGTTGGAGACGGGGGTGAGGAGGAAAGTGTCGTTGCCGGCCCCGCCGGTCAGCGTGTCGTAACCGACGCCCGCGTCCAGCGTGTCGTCGCCCTCGCCGCCGGACAGGCTGTCGTTGCCCTCGCCACCGGACAGGCTGTCGTTGCCCGTGCCGCCGGACAGGCTGTCGTGGCCGGACAGCCCGCGCAGCAGGTCGTTGCCCGCGCCGCCGCTGATGGTGTCAGCGCCGCCGCCGCCCTCCAACGTCTCGTCCGCGTCCGTGCCGGTGAGCGTCAGGTCGGGAACCCGCTCGAACACGCCGGGCGAGCCGGTGACCTCCCGCAAGGCCGGAGTGCCGTCAAAGGAGATGGAGCGGTCGGCCGAGCCGTCGCCGTCGCTGTCCACCTCCAGCGTGCCGGCGTAGTTCGTGTTCAGGCGGATCTGCGCCGGCCCCTTGTTCGGGTAGGTGCCGGTGAAGGTGCCGGTGCCGATGTAGGTGGCGTTCAGAGCCGACAGGTCGATGCGGTCGCCGTGTCCCAGGTCGGTGATCCGGGTGGTGGTGGAACCGGAGGTGTTGGAGACGGGAGTGAGGAGGAAGGTGTCGTTGCCGGCCCCGCCGGTCAGCGTGTCGTAACCGACGCCGCCGTCCAGCGTGTCGTCGCCCTCGCCGCCGGACAGGCTGTCGTTGCCCTCGCCACCGGACAGGCTGTCGTTGCCCGCGCCGCCGGACAGGCTGTCGTTGCCGGACAGGCCGCGCAGCAGGTCGTTGCCGGCCCCGCCGCCGATGGTGTCGTGCCCGGCAGCGCCCTCCAGCGTCTCGTTCGCATCCGTGCCGGTGAGCGTCAGGTCGGGAACCCGCTCGAACACGCCGGGCGAACCGGCGACCTCCCGCAAAGCCGGAGCACCGTCAACGGAGATGTAGCGGTTGGCAAAGCCGTCGCCGTCGCTGTCCACCTCCAGCATGGTGCCGTAGCTCGTGTTCAGGCGGATCTGCGCCGGCCCCTTGTTCAGGTAGGTGCCGGTGAAGGTGCCGGTGCCGATGTAGGTGGCGTTCAGGGCCGACAGGTCGATGTGGTCGCCCTGTCCCAGGTCGGTGATCCGGGTGTTTTGGGAACCGAGGTTGCCCGGCGCGGCGGTGAGGAGGAAGGTGTCGTTGCCGGCCCCGCCGGTCAGCGTGTCGTTGCCGGTGCCGCCGTCCAGTGTGTCGTTGCCCGCGCCGCCGGACAGGCTGTCGTTGCTGGACAGGCCGCGCAGCAGGTCGTTGCCGGCCCCGCCGCTGATGGTGTCAGCGCCGCCGCCGCCCTCCAACGTCTCGTCCGCGTCGGTGCCGGTGAGCGTCAGGTCGGGAATCCGCTCGAACACGCCGGGCGAGCCGGCGACCTCCCGCAAGGCCGGAGTGCCGTCAACGGAGATGTAGCGGTCGGCGTAGCCGTCGCCGTCGTTGTCCACAGCCAGCGAGATGCCGTAGTCCGCGCTCAAGCGGATCTGCGCCGGCCCCTTGTTCATGGAGGTGCCGGTGAAGGTGCCGGTGCCGATGTAGGTGGCGTTCAGGGCCGACAGGTCGATGCGGTCGCCCTGTCCCAGGTCGGTGATCCGGGTGGTGGCGTAACCGGAGGTGTTGGAGACGGGAGTGAGGAGGAAGGTGTCGTTGCCGGCCCCGCCGGTCAGCGTGTCGTAACCGACGCCGCCGTCCAGCGTGTCGTCGCCCTCGCCACCGGACAGGCTGTCGTTGCCCTCGCCGCCGTCCAGTGTGTCGTTGCCCGCGCCGCCGGACAGGTTGTCGTGGCCGGACAGGCCGCGCAGCAGGTCGTTGCCGGCCCCGCCGCCGATGGTGTCGCGCCCGACGCCGCCCTCCAGCGTCTCGTTCGCGTCCGTGCCGGTGAGCGTCAGGTCGGGAACCCGCTCGAACACGCCGGGCGAGCCGGCGACCTCCCGCAAGGTCGGAGTGCTGTCAATGGAGATGGAGCGGTCGGCAAAGCCGTCGCCGTCGCTGTCCACATCCAGCGTGCCGCTGTAGGTCGTGTTCAGGCGGATCTGCGCCGGCCCCTTGTTCATGGAGGTGCCGGTGAAGGTGCCGGTGCCGATGTAGGTGGCGTTCAGGGCCGACAGGTCGATGCGGTCGCCCTGTCCCAGGTCGGTGATCCGGGTGGTGGCGTAACCGGAGGTGTTGGAGACGGGAGTGAGGAGGAAGGTGTCGTTGCCGGCCCCGCCGGTCAGCGTGTCGTAACCGACGCCGCCGTCCAGCGTGTCGTCGCCCTCGCCACCCACCAAGCTGTCGCTGCCCTCGCCACCGGACAGGCTGTCGTTGCCCGCGCCGCCCACCAGACTGTCGTTGCCCGCGCCGCCGGACAGGGTGTCATTGCCGTCACCACCCGTCAGCATGTCGCTTCCCGAATTGCCAGTCAGCTCGGACATCGAGTACCCCTTTAGAGAGAATTTTTCGACTTTCCTCCTAACATTCGTACGACTTTTATTGCAACCCCCGGTTCATGGCAAACCATTCAATGGTATGACAAGTAATTTCATGTAATTGACGGTTAAACTTATAAAACGCAAATGAACGGGCGCGTGCCGATAAACCGGTAAGAAGTGAAGTCACTAAACCTCTCGTCGCGCTTTAATCCCGCATTGCAGCCTATGCGACGTTATGCCGCATTAATGTTCCTGCAAAAACAGGTGGTTAGAGAGGTTCGCATTCCCGCATGGCCAATCGCTGGCCGGAACGCCCGGGGGCTTTGACTTGCGGACACACGGGCATGGACGCCGGGGGCCGAGCCGATGCAAGCGCTGGAACGGCCAAGTCAAGACGCCCAGGTCAAGCAGGCCACGGAAAAGGCCAGGGTGTGCGTTATCGAAAACGATACCTGTAAAAACGCCACCGGCCCCTTTCCGCAGGCGTGCGGAGGGGCCGGTGGGCAGGATTCAGTCCTGATTTCAGTCCTGATGCTTCAGTTCGCCGAAACCGCTCCGGTCCAGCCGGGCTGCACGCCCTTCATGTCGGGAAGCCGGTGAGCGATGCCCTTGTGGCAGTCGATGCAGGTCCGCTCGCCGGTGAACAGATAGGTCTCGTGCATCTTGGCCGCCCGCGGGTTCTGGCGGGTGATGTCCATGGATTCCGCGCTGTGGCAGTTGCGGCATTCCAGGGAGTTGTTGGCCTTCAGCCGGTCCCATTCGTGGGTGGCGAGTTCCAGCCGCTTGTCGAGGAACTTCTCGCGGGTGTCGATGGTGCCGAAGATCTTGCCCCAGACCTCCTTCGACGCCTGCATCTTGCGCCCGATCTTGTCGGTCCAGTTGTGCGGGACGTGGCAGTCCGGGCAAGTCGCCCGCACGCCCGAACGGTTGGTGAAGTGGATGGTCTGCTTCAACTCCTCGTAGGGGTTGTTCTTCATCTCGTGGCAGGAGATGCAGAAGGCTTCCTTGTTGGTGACCTCCAGGGCGGTGTTGAAGCCGCCCCAGAACATCACGCCGGCCAGGAAGCCGCCCAGCGTCAGGAAGCCCAGGCTGAAATGCACGCTGGGCCGCGAGAAGACGCGCCAGAAGCGCGCGACGACGCTCAAGAGGCCCTTCATTTGGCGCCTTCCTTTCCGCCCGCCAGGATGCTGTCGATGTCGCGGAAACGGTTGCCGGTGATCGGCTGGGCGTCGGTCTGCGGCACGTGGCACTGGGTGCAGAAGTAGCGCCGCGGGCTGACCGCGCCCAGCGTCTGGCCGTCGCGGTCCTGGAAGTGGGTGACCGAGATCATCGGGGCCTGCGAGCCCTCGGTGTTCTTGCGGTCATGGCAGGTCATGCACTTGTTGATGTTCAGGTCGATCTGATAGTCGCGGATCGCGTGCGGGATCAGCGGCGGCTGGTCGGCGTAGTTCCGCGCCCGCTTGTGATCGTCGGTGATTTCCTTCGCCATCGGGTCGGCGGGGAGGTCCAGGGTGATCGGGTGCGGGCCGGAGGAAACCTTCGCGGGGGCGGTCCCGTCCGCGGCGAACACGCCGGACACCAGGAGCGGCATGGCCGCGGCCAGCGCGAGGGCGGCAAAGGTGATGCGGGTCTTCATGGACGGGCTCCTCACGCGACGGGAATGATCTTGACCGCGCATTTCTTGAAATCGGTCTGCTTGCTCAGCGGGTCGGTGGCGTCCAGCGTCACCTTGTTGATGAGCACCGTGTGGTCGAAGAAGGGCACGAAGACGAGGCCCCGCGGCGGCTTGTTGCGGCCCCGCGTCTCGACCCGCACCCGCACCTCGCCGCGGCGGGAGGCCACGCGCACCTCCTGCCCGCGCCGCAGGTTCAGGTCCTTGGCGTCGTCGGGATGGATGAAGACGACGGCGCTGGGGAAGGCCTTGCGCAGCTCCGGAACGCGCAGCGTCATGGAGCCGGAGTGCCAGTGCTCGACCACGCGGCCCGTGCAGAGCCAGAACGGGTAGTCCTTGTCCGGCGATTCCGCCGCCGGCTCATAAGGCAGCGCGAAGATGTTCGCCTTGCCGTCCTTGTTGCCGTAGAAGCGCACGCCCTCGCCCGCCGGAACGTAGGGGTCGAAGCCCTCGCGGTAGCGCCACTTCGTCTCCTTGCCGTTCACCACCGGCCAGCGCAGGCCGCGCTCCTGGTGGTACAGGTCGTAGGGAGCGAGGTCGTGGCCGTGGCCGCGTCCGAAGGCGGCGTATTCCTCGAACAGGCCCTTCTGGACGTAGAAGCCGAACGCCTGCGATTCGCGGTTCTCATAGGCCGGGTCGCAGTCCGACAGCGGGAAGGCGTTGACCTGGCCGTTGCAGAACAGCACGTCGTAGAGCGTCTTGCCGCGCACGTCGGGCTTCTTGGCGATCAGTTCCTCCGGCCACACCTCCTCGATCTTGAAGCGCTTGGAGAACTCCATGACCTGCCAGAGGTCGGACCGGGCCTCGCCCGGCGCACCGACGAGCTGGTGCCAGACCTGGGTGCGGCGCTCCGCGTTGCCGTAGCCGCCTTCCTTCTCCACCCACATGGCGGTCGGCAGGATCAGGTCGGCGGCCAGCGCCGTCACCGTGGGATAGGCGTCCGACACGACGATGAAGTTTTCCGGGTTCCGGTAGCCCAGATAGGTCTCGTTCGCCGTGTTCGGCGCCGTCTGCATGTTGTTGTTGCACTGGACCCAGTAGGCGTTGAGCTTGCCGTCCTTCAGCATGCGGTCCTGCTGAACGGCGTGATAGCCGACCTTGTCCGGGATCGTGCCCTCCGGCAGCTTCCAGATTTCCTCGGCGTGCTTGCGGTGCTCGGGGTTGGTGACCACCATGTCGGCGGGCAGGCGGTGGGCGAAGGTGCCGACCTCGCGCGCGGTGCCGCAGGCGGACGGCTGGCCGGTCAGCGAGAAGGGGCCGCAGCCCGGCTGGCTGATCTTCCCGGTCAGCAGATGGATGTTGTAGACGAGGTTGTTGGCCCAGACGCCGCGGGTGTGCTGGTTGAAGCCCATGGTCCAGAAGGACATGACCTTCACCTTGGGGTCGGCGTACAGCTCGGCCAGCGCCTCCAGCCGGTTCTTCGGCACGCCCGACAGCTCGTGCGCCTTGTCCAGCGTGTAGGGCTCGACGAACTTGGCGAACTCCTCGAAGGAGATCGGGTCGGACTCGGTGGCCTTGGCGGCGTTCTTCGCCTTCTGCTCCAGCGGATGCTCGGGCCGCAGGCCGTAGCCGATGTCGTCGCGCCCGCGCTTGAAGTTGACGTGCTTGGCGATGAACTCCTGGTTCACCCGGCCCGTCTTGATGATGTGGTTGGCGATGTAGTTCAGGATCGCCAGATCGGACTGCGGCGTGAACACCAGCCCGATGTCGGCGAGGTCGAAGCTGCGGTGCTCGTAGGTGGACAGGACGGCGACCTTGCAGCCCTCATGGGTCAGCCGGCGATCGGTGACGCGGGTCCACAGGATGGGGTGCATCTCCGCCATGTTGGAGCCCCACAGCACGAAGGCGTCGGCCTGCTCCATGTCGTCGTAGCAGCCCATCGGCTCGTCCATGCCGAAGGTGCGCATGAAGCCGACCACCGCCGACGCCATGCAGTGGCGGGCGTTGGGGTCCAGGTTGTTGGAGCGCAGGCCCGCCTTCATGAACTTGGAGGCGGCGTAGCCTTCCATGATCGTCCACTGGCCGGACCCGAACATGCCCACCGCGGTCGGGCCCTTCTTCTTCAGGGCATCCTTCCACTTGGTGGCCATGACGTCGAAGGCCTGGTCCCAGGTGATCGGGGTGAATTCGCCTTCCTTGTGGAACTGCCCGTCCTTCATGCGCAGCAGCGGCTGGGTCAGCCGGTCCTCGCCGTACATGATCTTGGACAGGAAATAGCCCTTCACGCAGTTCAGGCCGCGGTTGACCTCGGCCTTCACGTCGCCGTGGGTGGCGACGATGCGCCCCTCCTTCACCCCGACCATCACGCCGCAGCCGGTGCCGCAGAAGCGGCAGGGAGCCTTCGACCAGGTGAGCTTGGCGTCGGCGCCGGCCGGCAGGGTGCCGGCTTCGGCGGGTTGGAGAACGGACGGCAGGCTCACGCCGGCCGCCGCCGCCGCGGTCACGGCGGCTTGGACCTTCAGATAATCACGGCGGGTCAGGGACATAGGGGGTGCCTCCTGGGGCGGGTCGTCTTTTCTTGGACGGACGTCAATGGGTGTGGGGAACCAGAGCGGTGTCGGCGGGCATCGGCTCCGCGCAGCGCTCGGCGTCCTCGTAGTGGTGGTAGACCAGCGTGGTGGTGTGGACGCCCGCCATGGCGTTGATGTCGGCGATGCGGTCCAGAACCTCGGCCTCCGTCGCGGTTTCCAGCGTGACGATGGCCTTGCCATTTTCCGAGGCGTGCCAGTCGGCGCCGGCCATGGCGGAGACCACCTCCTTCAGGGCGGCGGTGCGGTCCGGCGTGTGCTGGATGACGAGGCTGGAGATGTGGAGTTCGGGCATGGCCGCCTCACGGATGGGACAGGATCTGGAGCATCCAGACGGAGAAGCCGTAGGCCCCGACCAGCCCGATCGCGAGGAACGGCCAGATCAGGACGGACAGGGCGAAGAAGACCAGCCCTTCGAAGCGGCGGGTCGGGGCGGCTGTGTCGGCGGTGCGGGCGGGCGGCGCGTTCATGGCGATCCCATGGATTGATCGAACGGTGTCGCCGCGGAGCTTCATCCTTTCGAGCCGGAAGTGGCTTGACCGAGGTCAAGTGACGGTACCGATGCCATCCCTTAGTACCGGTACTTTCGTCGTTCTGGACGTTTTGCCGCACGTGGAAGTCTCCCCTCTCCCGCCTCGGGAAAGGGGATGAAAGACATCGTTACAGGCGGGTGTTTTCCTGGCGCATCAGGCGGTCGATCAGCACGCCGCGGACCAGTTCGGGGCCGAGCTGCTCGGCGGCGGCCTGCTTCAGCGCTTTGGCGACGGCGGCGGGATCGACCGACGGGCCGTCGAAGGCCCCCGCCCCGGCCATCCCGAACAGGGCCTGCAACAGCGCGTTGCGGGCGTGGGGCAGATGGCGGCGCAGCAGGTTGGACTGCTCGACGCTGCCGGTCTGCAGGGTGATCTGGGTCAGGATGAAGGCGTTGGTGCGGCCTTCCACCAGCACCGGCACCATCAGTTGCCCGACCTCCACATAGAAAGGACCGGGGCCGTCGGTGGGCATCTCCGGCGCGGCGCCCGCCTGCTGCTGGTCCGTTGCGGCCTTCTCCCCGGCGCCCAGCGTCAATTGCAGGCGCCCGATGCCGTAGCCGGCCGCCCCGGCCAGGGCGGCGCAGAGCACGAAGACGGAAAAGCGGCTGGCTCCGGGTCGTTGCGGCATGGTTCTTGGCTCAGAAGGGCATGATGATGTCGAACACCTGCTGGCCGTAGCGCGGCTGCTGGACGTCGGTGATCTGGCCGCGCCCGCCGTAGGTGATTCGCGCCTCGGCGATCTTGTCGTAGTCGATGGTGTTCACGTTGGTGATGTCCTCGGGCCGGATGACCCCGGCGATGCGCATTTCACGCAGCTCGTAGTTCACCCGCACCTCCTGCCGTCCGGCGATCACGAAATTGCCGTTGGGCAGCACTTCGGTCACCACCGCGGCGGCGCGCATGGCGATGCGCTCGTTGCGCTGGATCGTCCCGGTGCCGGAGGAGGAGGAGGAACTGTCCAGATCGACGAGGCTGGACGGGTTCACCGCGTCGGGCAGCACCGCGGGCAGGCGCGACTCCAGCCCGAAGAAGTTCGGAATGCCCGCCGATTCGGCGTTGGAGCGCTGGCGCTGCGTCTGGTTCTGCAATTGCGCCTGATCGGCGATGTTGATGATGACGGTCAGCAGGTCGCCCACCTGCTTGGCCCGCGGGTCGCGGAAGAAGTCGCGCGACCCGGTGCGCCACAGCGAACTCGGCACCTGCTCGTTCGTGTTGGGGCGCGGCATGGGCATGGAGATGACGCGCGCTTCCGGGGCCATGGCGGGGTTGGAGATCTCCGACAGGCGCGGCGCCTGCCCCACGTCGGCCAGCCGCCCGCAGCCGGCAAGCGCCACCGTCAGGGCGAGGAACGGAAACAGGATGCGGCGGGATGGGAGCGTGCGCATGGGCGTGTCCTTGACTGGACTCAGAATTTTGCAGGAGCGGCGTCCGGCGGACCGGCGACGGTGACGGTCTGCGGCCCGGTGATGGTGCCGGTGACGACGATGTTGCTGGCGACGTTCATCACCCGCACCAGATCCCCCACCCCGCCGTCCTGCAGGGCGCGGCCCCGCGCCATCAGTTGCAGCGGCCCGTCCTCGTAGACGAGGCTGACCGGTTTGTTGCGCTGGACCACCAGCGGGGCGCCGACCGCGGAGGTCTGGATCAGCCGCCCGGCGGAGAGCTGGCGGCGGCTGGCCAGCCCGGCCAAGCTGTCGCGGGAGGTCACGACGGCGCCGTTCAGCCGCTCCAGCGGCATGGGGATGGTGGTCAGGTCGCTGTCGGCGATCACCTCGCCGGGCAGGATGCGGCGGGTCGGCACCGGCACCTCCACCATGATCTCGGCCTTGGCCTTGATCTCCAGGATGCGCCCGTCGCTGCTGACCAGCGCGCGGATCAGGCCGCCGCGCGGGTCGTAGGACAGGTCGCGCACCGCCTCCACCGGGCCGGAGAAGGGCACGGTCAGCACCACCGACACCCGCGCGTCCGGCGGCACCGCCGGGCCGAGCGAGGCCGCCAGTTCCTGCGCCAGCAGCGCCTCCACAGCGCCTCCGCCGTCGGAGAGATAGGCTGCCTGGGCGGGCGCGCAAAGCAGATGCAGAGCCGCCGCGAGGCCGGCAAGGCGAAGAACGGAGCGCCGCATGGCGGTCACCGCATGTTGGAGAGGGTGGAGGCCATCTGGTCGCCGGCCTCGACCACCTTCGCGTTCATCTCGTAGGCGCGCTGGGCCGAGATGAGTTCGGTGATCTCCTGCACGACGTTGACGTTGGAGGATTCCAGATACTTCTGCCGGATGGTGCCGAAACCGGCCTGCCCGCCCGTGCCGTCCTGCGGCTCGCCCGAGGCGGGGGTGGAGCGGTAGAGGTTGTCGCCCATCGCCTCCAGCCCGGATTCGTTGACGAACACGGTCATCACGAGCTGGCCCAGAACGCGCGGGCGGGTCTGCCCGTCCACGAAGGCCTGCACCTCGCCGGAGCTGTTCACGGCGATCTCCCGCGTGCCCTGCGGCACGGTGACCTCCGGCAGCACCGGGTGGCCGTCGCTGGTCACGATGGTGCCCTCCGGCGACAGCTTGAAGCCGCCCGCCCGAGTATAGGCGGTCTCGCCCGCCGGCATGCGGATGTTGAAATAGCCGCGTCCCTCGATGGCGAGATCCAGCTCGTTCCCGGTGGAGGTCAGGTTGCCGGTCGTGTTGATGCGGTTGACGGCCCCCGGGCGCACGCCGAGGCCGACCTCGATGCCGGTCGGGATGATGGTGCCGGCGTCGGTGGACTGGCTGCCCTGGCGCCGTTCGGACTGGTACATCAGATCCTGGAACTCGGCGCGCCCGCGCTTGAAGGCGGTGGTGTTGATGTTGGCGATGTTGTTGGAGATGACCTCGACGTTCAACTGCTGGGCCATCATGCCGGTCGAAGCGATGCTGAGCACGCGCATGGACGCAATCTCCTGATTTAAGCGGATTTGCCGAGGCGGTTGATGGCGGAGCGCAGCAGATCCTGCCCGTCGTCCATCATGCGGGTGACCGACTGGTAGTCGCGCGTCAGCTCCATCATCCGCGACATCTCGGCGATGGCCTGGACGTTGGACTGCTCCAGCTTGCCCTGGACGAGGCGGGCGTCGGGGGCCGGCAGGGGCTGGACGTCCCCGGCGTCGAACAGCACGTCGCCGGCCTGGGCCAGCGCCTGCGGGCTTTCGAAGCGGACGACGCGCAGCCGGGCGATCATCTCGTTGTCGGCGGAGACCAGCCCGTCGGTGCCGATCTCCATCCGGCTGCGGTCCGCCGGGATGACGATGGGCTGCTGGTTGTCGTCCAGATAGGGAAAGCCGCCGGCGTTCACGAGCTGCCCGTCCACGTCGCGCCGCATCCGCCCGTCGCGGGTGTAGCGCGGGCCGTCCGGCGTCTGCACCTGGAACCAGCCGTCGCCGTCCAGCGCCACGTCGTAGGGGTTGCCGGTCGGCTTCAGCCCCCCGGCGGTGAAGTCGGTGTAGGTGGCGCGGTCGATGGTGAAGGCGATCCGGTCGGACGGCTTCATGCCGCCGCGCTCCATCGCCGCTTCGAACAGCATGCGTTCGCCGCGGAATCCGGCAGTGTTCATGTTGGCGATGTTGTTCGCCACGACATCGAGCTGCCGGCGCAACGCCACTTGCCGCGACAATCCGATGTAAAGGGGATTCTCCATCGCCGGACACCTTCAGTTTGAACGCCGCCTTAACCTAGGTGATGCAGTTTAAAGCCGGGTTTCAACCTGAGACACCGCAACGGGAACTGGCCGGTGTCTTGGGGGATTTGAATCCGATTTAGATAAAATTTGGGGCAGTCGCGATGCATCCCTGCCGGTCCTCGTCCATGTCTGTGTCGATCTCCCTGGCCCTGCTGCTGGTCACCACCGCCCTGACGGCGCAACCCGCCGCCGCGGAGGAACCGGCGGCGGTCCTCCCCTCCATCCCGGCTCCCGGCCCCACCCCTATCAATGTGCAGACGGGCGACCACGCCGACTTCTCGCGCCTTGTGCTGGTCAACGCGCAGGGCGCCCCGGCGGTGGAGGTGGGAAGCTGCGGCGGGCGCGTCGCCTTTCCGAAGGCGGCGCCCTGGCCGGTGCAGGCGCTGAACGGCGCCTATTCGCGGCGGCTGACCGGCTTCCGGGCGGCGGACGAGGGGCGCAGCCTGACGGTGGACTGGCCCTGCGGCGCCCGCGTCACGGTGCGCCGGGAGCGGCGGATCACCTTCATC
>NZ_JAUJFI010000074.1 GCF_030849505.1 Azospirillum isscasi
GACTCCGCCTCCGCGACGATCAGGCCGCGCGGGCCGGGCACCAGCACGAGGTCCCCGCTCAACCGGTCCTGGAGCCAGGGGTGCTGCGCCCCGCGGGTGCGCCCGACGACGGAGCGCGCCACCTCGGCCAGCGCGTCGCGCAGCGGCACGCCGGGCTTCACCATCTCCTGCGCCAGGGCGGCGGAGAAGGAATCCGCCCCCTTGCCGGACGGCGCCGCGGGCGGCGTGCCGGGGCGGTGCGAGTAGACGACGAACAGGTTGTCGAGCGCCGCCGGGGCCGCCAGCGCCGGCTTCACCGACCGTCCCTCCTCGCCCATGGCCGACGCCAGCCGGTCGGCCAGCGGGTGGGCGGGCACCGGGTCGAACACCGCGACGGCCTTGCGCCCGCTGCGCTGGATTTCCCTCAGCGCGTAATCCAGCTCGATGGTGTCGAAGATCACGTCGTATTCCGAGGCGAGCTTGGCGTCCACCGGCACCAGGAAGCCCTTGGCCGACAGGCTCAGCGCTACGCCGGAATAGTAGAGGAAGCCCAGGTCGGCCTGCCCCAGCGCGTCCTGGAACCGGCTCAGCGCCGCGATCATGCCGCGGTGGTCGAGGTTCTCGGCGGCGGTGACCGTGAAACCGGCGCGGCGCAGCGCCTCCGCCACGGCCGCCGTGTTGGCGCCCACTCCCGCGGCGGGGCCGCCCTCCTGATACTGCGCGTTGCCGATCACCAGCGCGACGCGCTTGTCCTCGGCAAGGGCCATGGGGGCAAAGGCGGCGTTCGCCGTCACCAGGACCAGCGCAACACTCCAAACGGCGCCACGGGGCCAGCGCAACACGTCGATACCCTCCACCTGATCTTTTCCTTGACCACCCCTTTAGGGAGTCCCGAGGCGCGGCGGCTGTAACGATTTTGGTCGAAGCCCCACCGGCCCCCGTCGCCGGGCCGTCCGGTCCGCGGATCGCCAAGTCTTTGAACGGTCAAGTCTAGCGCACCGCTCCGGCGCCCCTTTCTGCAATTTCGGGGGCGCCGCGGTCCCATCCGCAGGCGATCCGTCCCACCAACGAAAGGCGCACGAGAGCGGCCGGGCGGACGGACCGGCGGTCAGTTCAGGTCGCGGGCCACGCGCAGGCCATCCGCGACGTAGCGCACGTCGGCGTCGTAGCCGATGCGGGCGGTGACGGCGATGGCGTCCTGCCCGTCCCGCCAGGAGCCGCCGCGCAGCACCCGCTTGCGGCAATCGCCCTCCGTCCAGGCGCTTCCGTCCGCCGGGGCGCCCTTGTAGCCGGGGTTCCAGCAGTCGGCGACCCACTCCGCCACGCCGCCGCTGGTGTCGTAGAGCCCGAAGGCGTTGGGCTGGAAGCTGCCCACCGGCGCCGGCAGGGAGCGGTCGAAGGAACCGCCGCAATCCCGGCAGTTGGCCAGCCGCGCGCCCGGCGTCAGGCTGTCCCCCCAGGCGAAGCGCGCAGCACTGCCGCCGCGCGCCGCATACTCCCACTCCGCCTCGCTCGGCAGGCGGTAGCGCTGTCCGGTCTTGCGGCTGAGCCACTCCGTGTAGGCCAGCGCGTCCTCGACGTGGATGTTGTGGACCGGCGTGTCGTCGGAGGCGTTGCGCATCCGCGGCATGGCGGCGCAGCCGCCGCCCTCCACGCAGGCCCGCCAGTTGGCGACCGTCACCTCGTAGACCCCGATGGCGAAGGGCCGGGCGAAGGTGACGCGGCGGGGCGGGCGCTGGCTCGGGTCGCCGCGTTCGCTGCCCATGACGAAGCTGCCGGCGGGGATGCGCATCATCGGCGGGCATTCCGGGCAGTCCTGGAAGCTGTTGCCGTTGCCCTGCGCCCGGCCCTGCGATCCCCCCGGCTGGGCCGGCGCGGCGAGCGCCAGCCGCTGGCGGTCCTCCGGCCCGGCGGGGCGCAGCGCGGGACCGCGGACGAAGCCCTGGGTGCCGTCGTCCAGGGCCACCCGGTACCAATCGGCGTCGGCCACCCGGCCCAGCACCCGGACCGGCCCGTCCTTGGCGAGGGCGCCCACCCGGTCCGACCGCTCATCCGGACCGGCGCGCAGATCCGCGGCGGCGACCGCCACATACATCCCCTCCCCGGCGCTGTCGAGCCGAAGCTCCGGCGGCGGCGCGGCCTTTCCATCGGTTCTGCCGTTGGACGCCCCGCCGCCCGACGATCCGCTGCTCCCCGCCCCGGCGGCGGAAGACGCCGCGGCGACCTTCGCCGACTCGGCGCGCAGCCGGTTCAGCCGGTCCCGCGCCGGACCGGCGAAGGGACCGCTGCCGAACAGGCGCAGGAAGGCGTCCAGCGCGTCGGCGTCGCGGCTGTCGCGCACGCGGCGCCACAGCGCCTCCTCCAGGTCGGCCTGCGGCGGGGCGGCGCCGGCCTCCTCCACCTCCAGCAGCGCGCTCATCGTGGTGCGCCCGCCGCGCCCGTCCTCGACCAGCACGCTGAACACCCCGGCACGGCCCGCAGGCGCCCGCTCCGGATCGAAGGTCAGGGCGGTCAGCCGCTCCGGCGCCAGCGTGTCGCCGGGTTTGAGAGGCGTGGTGCCGTCGCGGACCTTGCCGCGTTCGGGGACGGCGCTGACGGTGAAGGTCAGCGGATCGCCGTCCGGGTCGGTCGGCACCTCCAGCCGCAAACTGTTCACCACGGCGCGCACGCTGCGCTCCGCGATGGCGACGGGCGGCCGGTTGCTCGGCTTGATGAGGATCGGGACGGCGCCGCGCGCCACCCCGCCGCGCCCGTCCATCACCGCGAACTCGAAGCTGCCGGCGTCGCCCAGATGAGTGGCGTCGGGCCGGAAGGTGGCGGCGGCGAGCTGGTCAACGGTCAGGTAATCGCCGATCAGCACCACCCGGTCGCCGATGCGCACCCCGCCGCCGCGTGGCAGGCCGGTCACCTGGGCGAAGAGCTGGTCGTTGTCGGGATCGCTGGGCCGCGCGACGTTCAGCCCCTCCGTGCCGCCGCGGTCGAACACCTCCAGCGTCTGGACGGCGGCGAGCTGCGGCGGGCGGTTCTCCGGCAGCGGGTTGAAGTAGAAGGGGGCGGCCCCCAGCGACCCGTAGAGGAACGGCTCCTGCCGGCCCTGGGTGAGCTGCATCACGTCGTCGCGCACCCGGCGGAAGAACAGGCTCAGCTCCAGCCCCGGCACTTCGAAGTTCTTCAGCAGCGACGCGGTGTAGGGGCTGTTCTCGCCCTGCCCGTCCTCGGCCACCGCGTCGGCGCGGGTGGCCATGGCGACCAGCGTGTCGGTCGGCGTGTCGTCCACGCGGGCGAAGCCGGAATGCACCTCCGTCCGCTTGGTGCCGGTGCGCACCAGCCGCTCGGCGAAGGGGTTGTTGCGGCAGGCGTCGAGGATCAGGATGCCCAGCTTGCGCGCCTGGGCCAGTTCGCCCATCGGCAGGTTCAGGGGCAGCGCCTCGTAGACCAGATCGCGCTCGCGCTCCAGCCGGGCGTCGGCGGGAATCAGGAAGTTGGTGCCTCCCACCTGCATGCCGTGCCCGGCGAAATACAGCAGCGCCACGTCGGCCTGCGCCGCCTGGATGCCGAAGCCGCGCAGCGCCTCCGCCATGCCGCGGTTGTCGAGGTCGTATTTCTCCTCGACCGCGAAGCCCATCCGGCGCAGCGCCGCCGACATGGCGCGGGCATCGTTGCGCGGGTTGGGCAGTTCGGGGGCGTAGCGGTAGGCGCCGACGCCGATGACCAGCGCGATGCGCTGCTCCGGAGCGGTGGCCGCCAGACCGGGCGAAGCCCACACCGCCACGGCCAGCAGAAGGCCGGCGGTCACCGCCAGGACATGGGCCAGGACATGGGCCAGGACATGGGCCAGGACAGGGACCAGGACAAGGCGGAACAAGACGGAACGGCGAAGGCGCTCACCCATGGTCACCTCATGCCCATGGTCACCGGACGGTGGAACGTGGTACCCCACCTTCCATTTCGTTCAGTATTTGATCGCGTCACCCAGAACAAGAGGACAAAACAGGGTAATGCGTCTCTGCAGATGAGGGCATACTCACCCATACGAAAGACATCCCCTCATTCCGGCTCAATTTGGAAGTACGGAACCGTCATTTCCAAACGATTTCGGACCAGCACACACACCGCGGCGCGCCGGACGCTGTCACGGCCCGCCGCAGCGGGGACGTGCTGCCGACGAATGCGCGATCCGCGGCGATGTTGTGCTTTCCCTTTGTCCGAAAGGTTTCTATATGACCCCTTCGACAACACAGGGATCATGCCATGCCGCCCGCCAAGCCGACGGTCGCCAAGATGACCGAAACCGAAATCGCCCGTGTGCAGACCTATCTGCGCAAGACGCTCGGCAACGACAAGATCATCATCCAGCCGCCCGAAAAGGCCGGCCAGTCCGCGGAGGTCATGCTGGGCGACGAGTTCGTCGGCACTCTGCACCGCGACGTGGACGAGGGCGAGGTCTCCTACGCCCTGCACGTCGTGATCCTGGAGGAAGACCTGCCGGCGGCGCCGACGGCCCGCCGCTAAGCCACGCCGCTCCGGCACGGACCCTCTCCCGCCCCGCGGCGGGAGGGGCGCTTGCGCACGGCACACGCTCAGTGCGGGCGGCTGTAGCGGCGCAATTCCGCGGCCAGACCGGCCATCAGCGTCTCCCCGCCCGACAGGGTCAGGCCGCGCACCAGCACCAGGGCCGGCAGATGGTTCCGGCGCAGCAGAAGCAGCCGGTAGCCGGCGCGCCGCTGCCGTCCCCTTTGCGCCCCCTCCTCTTCCACATCGACCTCGCCGCCGGCCAGCGCCAGTTCCTTTTCGTGCTGCTGCACGGTCATCGTCTGGATGCGGGCGACGAACAGCGGGCGTTTGCCCTGCGGCGGGTAGAGCGCCACGGCGCGGATCGTGTTGTGCGGAATGAGTTGCCCATGGGTGGTCAGCCCGTCCGGCGCCACGACCAGCCGCACGGCGCTGCGCCGCGCCGCCCGCAGCAGCGTGATGACCCACATCAGCAGAAGCGGCACCGCGCACAGCATCCCCAGCCAGCGCAGCATCGAGGCCGTCGGCTCCAGCGTCAGTTCGGCCACCACCACGAAACCGGCCAGCAGGAGCGCTGCGTAGAGCAGATGGGCGTAGCGCTGGGGCGGCACGCTGGACGGCGACGCCTCGAAGACCGCCGCCTGCCCCGTGTCCTCGCGGGAGATTTCGACCTCGGGCATCCCGTCCGCATCCTCTTCATGCCGCCGCACACCGCCCTATACAGCCGAAGCGGGCATGATGCCAGAGTGGTGGCGCCGGACGAGCGGCATCCGGATCGACCGTCCGCCATTCCAGGCACCTGTCCGGACATCCGGACAGCGGCGGCATCGCCGGGCTGCCCAAAAGGGCGGAGAATGGACCTTTTGGTCACCGGCCAGCTCTGGCATGGGCATTGCTTTCCTTTGCGACGAAGCGTCCCGTGGCTGCGCCGTTCCCTGTGGCCATGGCGGCGATTCCTCCAAAGCATCTGGCCGGCCGCACCATCACTTCCATGATGCCGCGGCCGGCACTTTTTTTGGGAGCGGCCACCGCTTCCAACGGGCACGGCGCCATTGCGGCCCATGCCGGGCGGCGCGCTATAGTGATGCCCGCCGCGCGCCCCAAAAGAAGAAGCGCCCGATCGGGAGGAAACCCATGGACCATGCCGCCGCGCAGTCCGCCGGACAGCTGCCGCCGCTGCCGCAGGACGTTGCCGTCAATCCCATCCGCTCCGCCGCGGACTGGCAGAGCCAGCGCGCCGCCTGCGAAAGCGATCCCGGCGCCTTCCACGGCGCCATCGCGGCGGAGACGATCCACTGGTTCGACGGCGCGAACTGGCTGACGCGCGAGGCGGACGGCCTCTGGCGCGGCTGGAACGCCGCCACGGGCGAGGCCGCGGAGCGGGCGGACTGGACGCCCTGGACCCGGGCGTTCGACGGGTCCGAGGCGCCCTTCTACCGCTGGTTCACGGGCGGGCTGACCAACGCCGCCTTCAACGAGGTGGACCGCCACGTCCTGTCCGGCCATGGGGCCGAGGCCGCTTACTGGTACGAGGGCGACCGCTGGGACGCCGCCGCCAACGGCGGGCGCGGCGGGCCGGTCCATCACGTCACCCTCACGCGCCGCGAGTTGCTGATCCGCTCCGCGCTCGCCGCGCTCGCGCTGCGCGGTCTCGGCCTCCGGCAAGGCGACCGCATCGCGCTGAACATGCCCAACATCCTCGACCAGATCGTCTGGACGGAGGGGGCGAAGCGCATCGGCGTCATCTACACCGCGGTGTTCGGCGGCTTTTCCGACAAGACCCTGTCCGACCGCATCGAGAACGCGGGCGCCCGCGTCGTCATCACCGCCGACGGCGCCAGCCGCAACGCGGAAATGGCCCCCTTCAAGGAAGCCTACAGCGACCCGGCGCTGGACCGCTTCGTCGCCCTGCCCACGGCGCTGCGCATCACCGAAGAGGTGCTGCGCGCCAAGCTGGGCGCAGAGCGGGGCGGGGCCGCTTTGATGGAACCGGTGCGCCACGGGCTGGAGGGCGAGATCACCGTCGCCCCCGCCGACGTGATGCGGGAGCTGGGACGGGCGCTGGACCGTGCCGGGACGCTCGACGCCGCCACCGTGGCCGATCTGCGCGCCAGCGTGGCCGAAGCGCTGACCGCCGCCCCGCCGCGGGTCGAGGCGGTGATCGTCGTCCGCCACGCCGGGCTTCCCGACATTCCCTGGACCGAGGGGCGCGACGTCTGGGCGCACGAGTTGCTGGCGAAGGCCGAGGCGGAGCTGTGCGCCGCCGCCGGCCTGCCCGGCATGGAGGCCCTGCGGGCGCTGGACGACCAAGCGCTCTACGCCGCCGTGGCGAGGGTGGTGCCCTGCCTGCCGGTGGACGCGGAGTACCCGCTGTTCATCATCTACACCTCCGGCTCCACCGGGAAGCCGAAGGGCGTGGTGCATGTCCATGGCGGCTACGTCGCCGGCCTCGCCCACACCATGAAGGTCAGCTTCGACGCCCTGCCGGGCCGCGACGTGATCTACGTCGTCGCCGATCCGGGCTGGATCACCGGGCAGAGCTACCTCATCACCGCCAGCCTCGCCGCCCGCATCCCCGGCATCGTGACGGAGGGCGCACCGGTCTTCCCCAACGCCGGGCGCTTCGCCTCCATCATCGAGCGGCACCGGGTAACCATCTTCAAGGCGGGCGTGACCTTCCTGAAGACGGTCATGACCCACCCGGAGAACCGCGCCGACGTGGAGCGCTACGACCGCGGCAGCCTGCGCGTCGCCACCTTCTGCGCGGAGCCGACCAGCCCCGCCGTTCAAGCCTTCGGCATGGCGGTGATGACGCCGCAATACATCAACAGCTATTGGGCGACGGAGCATGGCGGCATCGTCTGGACCCACCCCTACGGCAACCCCGACCAGCCGCTGCGCGCCGACGCCCACACCTACCCCCTGCCCTGGGTGCTGGGCGACGTGTGGGTGCCCGAGAGCGAGCCGGACGCCGCGGGCCGCGTCGCCTTCCGCCCCGCCGGGCCGGAGGAGAAGGGCGAAATCGTCGTCACCGCCCCCTACCCCTACCTGACCCGAACCATCTGGGGCGACGCGGAGAACGTCGGCAGACCGGGCTGGAAGGGCGATTTCGACCGTTTCGTGAAGACCTATTTCGGGCGCTTCCGCGGTGCGGACGGCAGGCCGGTCTGGGCTTATCTGCAGGGCGACTTCGCGCGCAAATATGAGGACGGCAGCTTCAGCCTGCATGGCCGGTCGGACGACGTGATCAACGTGTCCGGTCACCGCATGGGGACGGAGGAGATCGAGGGCGCGATCCTGCGCGACAAGCAGATCAACCCCGACAGCCCGGTCGGCAACGTCATCGTGGTCGGCGCCCCCCACCGCGAGAAGGGGCTGACCCCCGTCGCCTTCGTCCTGCCCGCCAAGGGCCGCGACCTCACCGCGGACGACGAGCGCCGGCTGAAGGATCTGGTGCGGCAGGAGAAGGGCGCGGTCGCCGTCCCCTCCGACATCCTCGCCGTTCCGGCCTTTCCGGAGACGCGCTCCGGCAAATACATGCGCCGCTTCCTGACGGCCATGATGAACGGGGAGCCGCTGGGCGACACCTCGACCCTGCGCAACCCGGAATGCCTGGCCGACCTCGGCGCCCGCATCGCCGCCTGGACGCGGGGTCAGCAGCGGGCGGAGGAGCAGACCCTCATCGAACGGCAGCGCTTCCTGTCCGTGCAGTATGACCGGCTGGCCGACGGCCTGCGCATGGCGACCGTGACCATCGACAACCCGCCGGTCAACGCGCTCTCCGACCGCCTGCTGGACGAGCTGGACACGCTGGTCGCCCATCTCGCGCGCCGGAGCGACGTGCGCGCCGTGGTGATCACCGGCACGGGCCGCAACTTCGTGGCCGGCGCCGACATCCGCCAGCTTCTCGACGAAGTGCAGGACGGGAGCGAGGCCCGCGCCCTGCCCGCCAAGGCCCACGCCGTCTTCCGCGCCATCGAGGCGATGGACAAGCCGGTCTTCGCCGCCATCCGCGGGGTGGCGCTGGGCGGCGGTTGCGAGCTGGCCATGGCCTGCCACGCCCGCGTGGCCGACCCGCGCGCCCGGCTGGGCCAACCGGAGATCAACCTGTTCCTGCCGCCGGGCTATGGCGGCACGCAGCGTCTGCCGCGCCTGCTGCTGCGCAAGGACCCGGAGCGTGGGTATGGGCGGGCGCTGGAGATCCTGCTGTCCGGGCGCCAGATCGACGCGGAGACGGCGCTGGAGTACGGGCTGGTGGATGTGGTGGCGCGCGGGGCGGACGACGCGCTGACGCTGGCGAAGGCGATGGCAAGGGAGGCGGCGCTTGCCCCCACGACCGCACTTGCCCCCTCGCTAACCCTCCCCCGCTGCGCAGGGGAGGGAGGGACCCGCGAAGCGGGAGGGTGGGGGCAAGACCCCGCCGAAATCGCCCGCCTCCTCCGCCAAGCCCACAGCGTGGGCCGCGGCCCCGTCGCCGACACCATCGTCCAGCTCGTGGACACCGGCCTCAGCGACGGCTTCGACGCCGGCACCAAAGCAGAGATCGCCGCCTTCGCCCGCTTCCTCCTGGATCCGGAGCACGGCGCCAAGAAGGGCATCGCCCTGTTCCTTGAGAAGAAATCCCCGCCCCTGCCCGCCCGCCCGCGGCGCGGGGACCGCGACGGCGTGCTTCCCATCGGCAGCCCCGTCTTCCCCGGCGCGACTCCCCTGCCCCGCTGGCAGCTCGCCCAGGCCGCCGTGCGCGACCTGGAGACGGGCGCCGCCGTCCACGGCGACCCGGCGCAGGCCGAAACGGAGGTCGTCGTCCCCGTCCCCGAGCCCGGCCCCAACCAGGCGCTCGTCTACGTCCTCGCTTCCGAGGTCAATTACAACGACGTCTGGGCGCTGACCGGCATCCCCGTCTCGCTGTTCGACGAGCATGACGAGGACGTGCACGTCACCGGTTCCGGCGGCGTCGGCATGGTGGTGCGGATGGGCGAGGCGCTCCAGGCCCAGGGGCGGCTGGCGGTCGGCGATCTGGTCGCCGTCTATTCCGGCGTCTCCGACATCCTGGACCCGGAGGCCGGGGCCGACCCCATGTTCACCGACTTCCACATCCAGGGCTACCAGTCGCCGGACGGCAGCCACCAGCAGTTCATGCTGGCGGACGGGCCGCAGCTCTTCCACCCGCCGCCCGGCCTCGCGCTGGAGGAGGCGGGAAGCTACATGCTCGCCGCCGGCACCGCCTACCGCGCGCTGTTCACGGCGCTCGACGTGCAGCCCGGCAAGCGCCTGCTGGTGGAAGGGGCGGCGGGCGGAACCGGCGCCTGGACGGTGGAGTTGGCGCTCGCCCGGCGCATGAAGGTGACCGGCATGGTGTCGTCGGAGCGCCGCGCCGCCTCCATCCGCGCCCGCGGGTCGGAGGCCGTGGACCGCTCCGTCGCGGAGGCCGCCTTCACCCGCATCCCCGCCGACCCGGCGGAATGGGCGCGTTGGGAGGAGGCCGGGCGGCCGTACATCGACGCGCTCCGTGCCGCCAACGGCGGAAACCTCGTGGATTACGCCGTCAGCCACGCCGGCGAGACGACCTTCCCCCGCAGCTTCCAGTCGCTGGCCGAGGGCGGCGCGCTGACCTTCTTCGGCGCCTCCAGCGGCTACCACATGACCTTCCTCGGCAAGCCCGGGTCCGCCGAGCCGGCGGAGATGCTGCGCCGCGCCCGCCTGCGTCCGGGAGAGGCCGTGCTGGTCTTCTACGGCGCCGGGGCGGTGGGGCTGCGCGACGACATGGCGCTGTCGGCCATCGAGGCGGCCCGCGAGTCCGGCGCCCGCGTCTGCGTCGTCACCGACCGCGATTCCGAACGCGACTTCGTGCTGTCGCTGGGCTATGGCGAGGCGCTGGCCGGGGCGGTGTCGCTGGCCGAGATCGCGCGCCGCGTGCCGCATTTCGACTGGCCCGACACCATGCCGGACCTGCCCGACCCGCAGCGCGAGACCGCCGCCTTCAAGGAGGCCGTGCGGCTGTTCACCGAGGACACCTTCAAGCCGCTGGGCCAGGCGGTGGGCCGCATCCTGCGTTCCGCCGACAACCCGCGCGGCATGCCGGACGTGGTGGTGGAGCGGGCGCGGCGCGACACGCTGGCCGTCTCCACCATGATCGTGAAGCCGCACACGGGGCGCGTCGTCTATTGCGGCGACATGAGTGGTCGTCGCTACAGCTTCTACGCGCCGCAGGTGTGGATGCGCCAGCGCCGCATCCTGATGCCATCGGCATCCATCGTCGGCACACATCTTTCCAACGCTGCGGAAATCGCAGGGCTGAACCGCGTCATTGCGTCCGGGGCGGTCCGTGTGCCAACGACATACCTCGGTGCGTGGGACGAACTGCCCACGCTCCATCAGGCCATGTGGGAGAACCGCCTGCCCGAAGCGACCGGCGGCGCCGCGAAGGCCGTCGTGAACCACGCGCTGCCGGAAGCGGGCCTGACCTCCCGGGACGAGCTGCTGATCGCCTGGGCGGGAGCGGCAATTGGAAAGGACCAATGAGGCTTATCATCAAGGACCTGTGCCACCGCTACGACGACCTCGTCGTGCTGGACGGCATCGACCTGACGGTGCAGGAGGGGGAGGTTCTGGCCGTCATCGGCCCATCGGGCTGCGGCAAGTCCACCCTGCTCGGCATCGCCGGCGGCATCGTCGCCCCGACCTCCGGCACCATCGCGGTGGCGGGCGAGGTACCGGACGGCTGTTTGAACCCGGTCACCTTCATCTTCCAGGATTTCGCCCTGCTGCCCTGGCGCAGCGTCGAGGACAACCTCGCCCTCGTCCTCGAACACCATCCGCTGTCGGCGGCGGAGCGGCGGGAGCGCATCGAGTCCGGCCTGCGCCGCATGGGGCTGTGGGACTTCCGCAAGGCCCTGCCGAAGCAGTTGTCGGGCGGCATGCGCCAGCGCGTCGGCATCGCCCGCGCGCTGGCCGTGCGCCCGGCCATGCTGCTGCTGGACGAGCCGCTGTCGGCGCTCGACGCCCAGACGCGCGAGTTGCTGATGGAGGATTTCCTGGCGCTTTGGCAGCGGGAGCGGACGACCGCCGTCTATGTCACCCACAATCTGGACGAGGCGCTGCGGCTGGCCGACCGGGTCGCTGTGCTCAGCCGCCGTCCGGGCCGCCTGCGCGAGATCGTGACCATCGAGGAGCCGCGCGACCAAAGGCTTGAACCCTCCGCCCAGGCCCATCTGGCGGCGGTGCGCGACCGGCTGTGGCACCTGATCCGGGCCGAAGCCCAACTGGCCGACCGGGAGATCGCCGATGCCTGATACTCCAATGACCGGCGCCAGCCTTCCCCTTCAGGATCGCTCCCCGGCCCAGCCCGTCCGCTTCCGCGGCGGCGGCTTCGCGGTGAAGACGCACCGCTGGGCGGCGCTCCTCGCCTTCGTGCTGCTGATCGCGGTGTGGGAGTCGACCAACCGCTTCGGCCTCGTCAGCGCGCTGTTCCTGCCGCCGCCGAGCGCGGTCGCCTCGGCGCTCGCCGGCATGGCGCAGGACGGATCGCTGTGGCAGCACCTGAAGGCGTCGCTGATGCGCATCGGCGTGGGCTGGGCCATGGGCACGGTGGCGGGCATGGCGGTGGGATTCGCCATGGGCATCGGCTCGGTCGCGCGGGCGGTCGGCGTGCCGCTGGTGTCGGCCTTCTTCCCGATCCCGAAGATCGCGCTGCTGCCGCTGTTCATCCTGTGGTTCGGCATCGGCGAGCCGTCGAAGTTCGCCACCATCGGCTTCGGCGTCTTCTTCCCGACCGTGATCGCCACCTACAGCGCCATCGATTCGGTGCCGCGCAACCTGATCCGCATGGCGCAGAGCTTCGGCCTGCCCTGGGCGTCGATCCTGCGCAAGATCGTGCTTCCCGGCGCCCTGCCCGGCATCCTGGCCGGCTTCCGCATCACCGCCTCCATCGCGCTGATCCTGGTGGTCGCGGCGGAGATGATCGGGGCGGAATACGGCATCGGCGCCTTCGTCCTGACCGCCGGCAACCTGATGCTGACCGACCAGCTTCTGGCCGGCGTGCTGGTTCTGTCGCTGCTCGGCCTGACCATCGGGACCGTGCTGTCCATCCTGGAACGCCGCCTGCTGAAATGGCGGTGAGAAAAATGACCGTTCAGAGAGGGAGACTGAGAATGACCGTCGTGCGTTGGAGCCGTCGTTTGGTTCTGGGTGCAATGGGCGCTGCCGCCCTGGCGCTGGCCGGGACGCCCGCCGCCGAGGCGCAGGGCCTGGAGAAGACCTCCATCGGCGTGCTGGCGCTGGCGTCCTCCGGCCCGATCTTCATCGCCAAGTCGAAGGGCTATTTCGAGAAGGAAGGGCTGGACGTCGATCTGAAGATGTTCACCTCGGCCCAGCAGGTGCCGGTGGCGGTGGCCTCGGGCGACGTGGATTTCGGCGTCACCGGCCTGACCGCGGGCTTCTACAACCTCGCGGCCAAGGGTGCGGTCACCATGATCGCCGCGCAGAGCCGCGACGAGCCGGGCTTCCAGCTCAGCGCCTATGTGGCGACCAAGGCGGCGCATGACGCCGGGCTGACCAAGCCGGCGGATCTGAAGGGCAAGCGCATCGCCATCACCACCGTGGGCTCCACCTTCCATTACATGGTCGGTCTGCTCGGCCAGAAGCACGGCTTCACGGTCAAGGACGTGACCATGGTGCCGATGCAGGACGTGCCGAAGATGGTCGCCGCCTTCAAGGGCGGGCAGGTGGACGCGGTGATCGCCCCGGTGACGGTGGCCCGCCAGCTGGCCACCGACGGCTCCGGCACCATCCTGGGCTGGGTCGGCGACGAGACGCCGTGGCAGCTCGGCGCCCTGTTCACCAGCCCGAAGACGGTGGCCCAGCGCCGTCCGCTGGCGGAGAAGTTCGTCCGCGCCTATCTGACCGCGCTGGCCGAATACCACGCCGCCTTCAACGCCAAGGACGCCTCCGGCGCCGTGGTGAAGGGTCCCGGCTACGACGCGCTGCTGGCGATCATCGCCGAGGCCACGAAGCAGCCGACCGAGGTCGTCGCCGCCGGCCTGCCCTATGTCGAGCCGCAGGGCCGGCTGCTGGTGGACGACATCGTCAATCAGGTGAAGTTCTGGCAGTCCGAAGGCCAGGTGGACAAGGCGCTGGACGCCAGGTCCGTCATGGACCTGACCTTCGTGAAGTGATCCGCTGCCTTACCGCTTGCCCGGCCCGTAGACCTTCGGCTGGGAGAAGTTGATGTGGTCGAGAAGCTCCTGCGTCGGACAGCCGTCCACCGGGAGCTTCGCGGCCTTCTGATAGGCGCGGATGGCGGAGCGGGTGTTGGGACCGATCTTCCCGTCGATCACGCCGGGGCGGAATCCCTGCTCGGTCAGGGTCTTCTGGATGCCTTCGACGTAGGCGAAGTACATGTCCGGCGTCATGCTATCGGTCGGACAGGCGGCGTGGGCCGGAGCGGTGAAGGCCGTGGCGGCCAGGAAAGCGGCGAACAGGCTGCGGTTCATGGTCTCTCTCCGTTTCTTGTTGCGGAGATCAACAACGCAGAGGCCGCGTTTCTTCCCAAGGGATAAAAATGGCCAAGGGATAAAAATGGCCAAGGGATAAAATGGGGAGGGGGCAAGGACCTGCCCCCCCCGCAACCTCACGCCGCGTCGTCGCTCTGCCCCTTCAGGCGCGCGGCCAGCGCCGCTTCCAGGAACATGTCCAGGTCGCCGTCCAGCACCGCCTGGCTCTGCGAGGTCTCGACCTCCGTCCGCAGGTCCTTCACCATCTGGTAGGGGTGCAGGACGTAGGAGCGGATCTGGTGGCCCCAGCCGATGTCGCTCTTGGTCGCCTCCAGGGCGGCGGCGGCGTCCTCGCGGATCTTCAGCTCCCGCTCGTACAGGCGGGCGCGCAGCATGTCCCACGCCTTGGCGCGGTTCTTGTGCTGCGAGCGCTCCTGCTGGCAGGCCACCACGATGCCGGTGGGCAGGTGGGTGATGCGGATCGCCGAGTCCGTCTTGTTGACGTGCTGGCCACCGGCGCCCGACGCCCGGAAGGTGTCGATGCGGCAGTCCTTCTCGTTGATCTCGACGTTGATCTTGTCGTCGATCACCGGGGACACCGAAACGGCGGAGAAGCTGGTCTGGCGGCGCGCCTGGCTGTCGAAGGGGCTGATGCGCACCAGACGGTGCACGCCGGCCTCGGTCTTCAGCCAGCCATAGGCGTTGTGGCCCTTCACCTGCACCGTGGCGGACTTGATGCCGGCCTCTTCACCGGGGCTTTCCTCCAGCCACTCGGTCTTGTAGCCGTGCTGCTCCGCCCAGCGGATGTACATGCGGATCAGCATCAGCGCCCAGTCCTGGGCCTCCGTGCCGCCGGCACCGGCGTTGACCTCGACGAAGCAGTCGTTTGCGTCCGCCTCGCCCGAGAGCAGGCTTTCGATCTGGAGCTTCGCCGCGCGGTCACGCAGCGCGTAGAGCTGGGCCTCGGCATCGGCGACCACGGTCGCGTCGCCCTCGGCCTCGCCCATCTCGATCAGTTCCAGGCTGTCGGACAGGTCGCGCTCAAGCGCGCGGTAGCCGTTCACGGAATTTTCGAGCTGGGTGCGCTCGCGCATGATGGTCTGCGCGCGGGTGGGATCGTCCCACAGCTTGGGGTCTTCGGCGTGGGCGTTCAGTTCGTCGAGACGACGCAGCGCGTTATCCCAGTCAAAGATGCCTCCTCAGCAGCGCCAGCGATTCTCTAATCTCGCCAGCGGCCGCTTCGATCTCGGCCCGCATCGCGGTACCTCCTCGTCAGCCAGAGTTGAACCAGTGTCTTGGCCCTTATGTAGCGGGTTAGGACCGGGGTTGCACCCTCTTATTCCATCGGATCAGGGACCGCACGCCCCGGAGCGCGCCCCGGCCGGACCGGGGAGCCCTTCCCCAACCCACTCGGGTGAAACCGTTTTTGCGCTGCAAAACCACTTTCGCGGCGCGCAGAGGTGGCAGCCCCCCGTGATAGCGTCGCGATCGTTCCGTGCCCCTGACCCGGCGGGCACGGGCTGTCGGCGCCTCCCGTTCCCCAACAACAAAAGCGTGTCCCCCCGATGAACTTCACCAGCCTCGGGTTCCTGCTGTTCATCACGGTCTTCACGGCGGGCTTCCTGATGCTCGCGCGGACGCGGCTGTTCACGCCGCTGCTGCTGGTGTCCAGCTATGTCTTCTACGGGTTCTGGGATTACCGCTTCTGCCTCCTGCTGGCCGCGACGACGCTGCTCGACTTTTATTGCGGCCTGCGCATCGCCGACGCGCCAAACCGGACCGTGGCGCGGATCTTCATGCAGATCAGCCTCGCCACCAATCTGGCGATCCTGTTCTTTTTCAAATACTTCAATTTCTTCATCGACAGCGCGCAGGTGGCGCTGGCTTCGCTCGGCCTCGACGTCGGGCACCGCACGCTGTCCATCATCCTGCCGGTCGGCATCTCCTTCTACACCTTCCAGAATCTCAGCTACACGCTGGACCTCCATCTCGGCCATCTGGAGAAGCCGGAGCGCTCGCTGCTGCGCTACGCGACCTTCGTCGCCTTCTTCCCGCAGCTCGTCGCCGGGCCGATCGTCCGGGCGCGCGACCTGCTGCCCCAGATCCAGAACGGCCCCCGTCAGGACGTCCCCTTCGCCTTCCGCTTCGCCGGGCTGGAGAAGATCGTCTGGGGCTATTTCCTGAAGCTGGGTCTGGCCGACAACGCCGCCGCCGTGGTCGACGCGCGCTTCGCCCAGCCGGAGTTCTTCAACGCGCTGAACCACATCATCGGGCTGATCTGCTTCTCGCTGCAGATCTACGGCGACTTCGCCGGCTATTCGCTGATCGCCATCGGCCTGTCGCAGATCTTCGGCTACACGCTGTGCCCGAACTTCGCCCGCCCCTATTTCGCGTCGGGCATGAAGGACTTCTGGCGGCGCTGGCACATCTCGCTGTCCACATGGTTCCGCGACTACGTCTACATCCCGATGGGCGGCGGGCGCACCCAGTGGCTGCGCATCCGCAACCTGACCATCGTGATGCTGGTGTCCGGCCTGTGGCACGGGGCCGCCTGGACCTTCGTCCTGTGGGGCGCCCTGCACGCCGCCCTGATGGCGGCGGAAGACGGGGTGCGCTGGCTGGCCAGACGCAGCCCGCTGCGGCTGAGCGGCGCGCCGCTGATGGTGGGGAAGCTGCTGACCGTCGGGCTGGTCTTCCTGCTGGTGACGCTGACCTGGCTGCCCTTCCGCGCCGACGACATGCAAACGGTCCGGACCATCCTGGGCATCATCGCGGAGGGCGATTTCAGCCTGCCGCGCGGCATGCAGCAGATGAGCTATCTGGTCCGCGTCGCCCTGTTCGGCCTCGTCGTGCTGATGATCGACGCGACGATCGAGTTCGGGGCCGGGCGCCGCTACGCCGGGGTCAACGTGGTGGTCCGCTCCGCCGGCTGCGCCACGCTGATCCTGATGCTTCTGCTGTTCGGCAACTTCGCCAACCGATCCTTCATCTACTTCCAGTTCTGAGGGAGCCCGAACCATGATCCGCCTCTTGGCCGCCGTCGGACTGATCCTGGGCATGGTGGTCGCCATGGACCGCGCGGTGGCGTCCTGGATGGGCGACACGCTCCTCCGGTCGTCGGACCGCTTCATGACCGTCTACCGCCAGGGGCCGCCCGCCGACGTGGTGATCCTGGGCAACTCCCGCGCCGACAACCACTTCCCGGTGGAGGAGGTGCAGGCGCTGACCTGCGGGCGGGTGCTGAATCTCGGGATGGGCGGTGCTCCCACCACGCTGGGCGACCTGCTGTGGGAGGATTACCTGGACCGGCACGGCGCCCCCCGCCTGCTGCTGGTCGAGCCGACGAGCGTCGTGGACGATCCCATGGCGCTCGCCGACCTGCCGCTGCTGGCCTACTACTCGGAGCGGGTGGACGGCTTCATCCGCAAGGCCGATCCCACCATGTGGGCCTCCAACAAGCTGTTCAACACGCTGATCTTCAACAACAACCAGACCATCCGGCTGGCCTTCGACGGGCTGCACCCGACCGGCGACCGGACGCTGAGCGGGACCATGTCGCCCTTCCTCAAGGCCCAGATCGAGACGGCCCCGATGGAGCGGATGGAAGGTTTCCAGCCAAACTGGGACGCGCTGGACCGCATCATCGGCACGGCGCGGGAGAAGGGCACGCGGGTCGCCGTGGTCATCACGCCCTTCTTCCCCGGCTACATCGAGAAGGTCTCCAACTTCGACGCCTTCTTCGAGGATCTGAAGGCCCGCCTGCCGCCCGACGTGCCGGTGATCGACACCCGCCGCGCGGTCGCGGACGAGGCCCATTTCGTGGACGCCCTGCACATCAACCAGGAGGGGGTCCGCCTGATGCTGGCCCGGATGGAGGACCGGCTGCGCCCGCTCGCCGACTGTCCCGCCGACACAATCCCATCCCCCATTCCAGCCGACGCCATCGCCCAGCTCCGCACGGACACCCGAACCGCAGCGCGCCCCTGACTCCTTCCCAAAAAAGAGAACCCCGCTGAGAACTGTCCGGTCAACGGACCCCGCCCAGAAAAGGGGTTGGCATGGCAAGTCAGTCAGCCGAATATATCACGGCATTTTTACCGGATATACTGTAGGAGCACTCGTAATGAACAGACTTTTCCGCCCCAAAGCCGTTCTTCAGCGTTACATCGCTGCCTTCAACTGTGATCCGCTGACCATCAGTTCGCCAACTGAAGTTGGGCAGCCAGTTTGTAGACCCACCTTTCCAGCGCGCCATCGAAAGCAAAGCTTGCTGACAAGCCGAATGGGCAGAATAGATATTTGATTTAGCGAATCTATAGTCTTCCAATGACACCCCCATCGCATTTGCATCGCTTTTTTCTTCATTCAGCTTTTTTTCTTCATTTTTTATTTTTTCTTCCATTTCTATGGCTTTAGCATCAGAAACAGACTTGATAATAGTTGCATTCTTAACATCAATGATATCATCGTACACCCATCCTTTCTTACTTATTGTCCCGGCAAAAGTAAAATAGACCTGCGGATACGCCACGTTTTTTGGAATATCTCCGTAATAATGCAAATCAAATCCGCGACCGCCGACGTCAACACGCAAAGTACTGCTATCAACAATGCTAGAAACCTTTGCATCCCACAACACCCTTTTCCCTGAGCATGAATTCACATCAAACAATGAAGAACTTGAACATAGCGTCACGTATTGCTCAATAGTTATTTCTGTTTTGTTCGGTATTGTTAGACGATTATTATGAACATAACCTTGCAACAAGATGCACATAACGCCAATCGCAGCGAAAGCGCCCCCTTGGATGGCACCATGTTTTCGAAACTTAAAAATTGCCAGAAGGCCAGAGGCTATAGCCCCAGCATAAAGCGCATAGTCCAGCACAAAGAGCACCAGACGGAGCAAAGGCGGAATAGCGGATATCACCGCCCCAACCGCCACACCGATACCGATCCGAACCAAGAAGTATCCAACGGATGATTTCCCGAAGGACCCCAAAAAATATGAAACATACAAGTAAAAACTCTTCGCAATAGGTAAAAGAGAATTTTTCTTGTCTTTATATGCAAATGAATATCTTATGAATTCAAAAAGATTGCACATCGTAAATTTCCGATATCCGGAAACAGGCTCCATCGGATATTCGCGCTTAATAATTGTAATGGTCGCATTTGGCAGCATTTCTTTAATGCCATCAGCCAAGCGCATTAACTTATCGCCGGGAACAGCAATGTTTTCTTCGGTGTTTCCGTATAAAATACTAACTTTTTTTCCATCTATATTTGCCGAAAAACCCATTTTCGCGACAATGGAACCAATTGCAACCAATAACTTTTCAGTCTTACCGTCCGGATATGCGCCAAGATCAATGTTGATGCCATAGACCATTTCGACCAGCTCATAACTCGCTTTGGTGTTTTTCACTCGCAAGACAGGACAACAGCCGGTGAGGCTGCTTTGACAATCGGCAGCATACTTACGAATCTGTCTCGCCCATGCGCATTCTAACGCATCATAAGTAAGTGCGCTATGCTTCGAAGCGTGTGTTTGACACCAGTTACTATGGCCGCCTGATATGATGGCTGAACGCGCTGCTCTGCATCGCAAGCGCGGAGAAACTCCTTTAAGTTGTTATCTTTCGCTTCAACGATTTTTCCCACCTCGACGAATGGGAAGGCGACGCTTTTGCGCGTGGGCAAGCTCGATGCGACAACGGGAAATCTGTGATTGTTCACTAATATTGTTGAGCAACCAACAACATATTCAACAAACAAAAAATACCAAATTAAAGTGAACAAATTCTGTGAAAAACAATTAAAGGGGATCGTGTGACAACACAATGGTCGTTCGAGCGCATTCGCTGGCCTTCACGGCGGACAGCCGGTGTTTCGCAAGCGCACGCAGACGACGTGATGGGTGAAGAAGGTCCGGCATTCCGCAGGTGGCTGCCGATGCGGCACCTGCGGAATGCCGACTGGCTGGCGACATGAGCGTCGGTCACGCCTTGAGCAATGATCGGAACCGCCTGACTGAACCCCTGATCCCGATAGCCAAGTCCGGCGGGCAGCTCTGAAGCACGAGCATGCGATGGCTGCCGGACACCCTTACTCTCGTGGCGCGGACCAACTGCCAATGGCGCTGCCGACCGCCCCCTCGGCCTTTCCGCCCTGGCTCACGGTCTGCCGCCCCTTCCAGGCATTCCTGAAAGGGGCAGCCATCGGTATTCACCTAACTCCTAAACAGGCTGTCGAAACACCGCGGTCAGTAAAGCCCGCCGGTGCCCACCGTCGCGGCCGAGGGCGGGGCCGCCGGAGCCCCCCAGCCACCCGCAGGCTGGGTCGCCGGGTCGCCGCCGGGCACCCCGCCGGTCCAGCCGCCCTCCCCGCCGGAATGGGCCGAACCGTCGAGCACCATCTGCGGCTGGTCGGGGTTCGGTTCCGTGCCGGGGACGAAGGCTTCCCAGATCGCCTTGCGCTCGCCGGGCTGGGCGAGGCGCCCGTTCTCCGGGTTGACGCGGACGAGGCGCAGGCCGCGCGGCACGCGGAAGGGCGTGGCCGGCTTGTCCTTCAGCGCCACCTCCATCACGTCCTTGAACACCGGCACCGCCGCCGAGCCGCCGGTTTCCTTGGCGCCCAGAGAGCGCGGCTGGTCGAAGCCGATGTAGGTGCCGACCACGAGGTCGGGCGAGAAACCCATGAACCACGCGTCGTGGCTGTCGTTGGTCGTGCCGGTCTTGCCGGCCAGCGGCTTGCCAAGCGACAGCAGCTTCGTCGCCGTGCCGCGCTGCACCACGCCCTCCAGCATGGAAACCATCTGGTAGACGGTGCGCGGGTCGTTCACCTGCTCCCGCGTGTCGGGGACGGCGGGCACGGTCAGCCCGTCGCTCCAGGCCACCTGGTTGCAGGCGCCGCAGGGGCGGTTGTCGTGGCGGAAGACGGTCTTGCCGTTGCGGTCCTGCACCCGGTCGATGAAGGTCGGGGTCACCCGCTTGCCGCCGTTGGCCAGCATGGCGTAGGCCGTGGCCATGCGCAGCACCGTCGTCTCGCCCGCCCCCAGCGACATCGGCAGATAGGGCTGGAGGTTGTCCACGATGCCGAAATTCTCGGACAGCGCCTTCACCTTGTCCATGCCGATGGCCTGGGCCAGACGGACGGTCATGACGTTCCGCGACTTCTCGATGCCGGCGCGCAGCGGCGTCGGGCCGTAGAATTCGTGGCTGTAGTTCTCCGGCTTCCAGATCGGCTGGCCGTGGCCGGGGTCGTACTCGAACGGCGCGTCCATCACCAGCGAGGACGGGGTGAAGCCCTGGTTCAGCGCCGCCAGATAGACGAAGGGCTTGAAGGAGGAGCCCGGCTGCCGCATCGCCTGGGTGGCGCGGTTGAAGGAACTCATCTGCGGCGAGAAGCCGCCGACCATGGCGAGCACGCGGCCCGTGTGCGGGTCCAGCGCGACCAGACCGCCCTGCACCGCCGGGACCTGACGCAGCGCGTAGGTGCCGGGAGGCGGCTCCTTGCCCTTCTCGTCCTTGCCGGCGGCCTCGACCAGGATCAGGTCGCCCAGCTTGGCGACGTCGGAGGGGCGGCGGATCTCCGGGCCCAGCCGGTTGTCGTCCCGCTGCGCCCGCGCCCAGCGCAGCTCGGCCAGCGGCACGCGCCCGCGCGACCCGTCCGGCAACCCGATGTCGAGCGCCCCCGCCTCGTCGTCCTTCAGCACGACGGCAAGGTGCCAGCCCTCCGACCCGGCGGGCGGCGCCATGGAGGCGAGCTTCTTCGCCCAGTTGTCGAAATTCTCCATCTTGCCGACCGGGCCGCGGTAGCCGTGGCGGCGGTCATACTGGACCAGACCGGTGCGCAGCGCCCGGGTCGCCGCCTGCTGAAGCACCGGGTCCATGGAGGCGCGGACCGACAGACCGCCCTCGTAGAGCGCCTGCTCGCCGTAGAGCTTCACCAGCTCGCGCCGGACCTCCTCGGCGAAATACTCAGAAGTGACGTATTCCTGCTCGTCGCGCTTGCGCACCACCAGCGGCTTGGCCTGGGCG
The DNA here is from genome assembly GCF_030849505.1 of Azospirillum isscasi. GTDB lineage: Bacteria > Pseudomonadota > Alphaproteobacteria > Azospirillales > Azospirillaceae > Azospirillum > Azospirillum isscasi. Next base: position 22,025 of record NZ_JAUJFI010000074.1, read on the forward strand.
GCCTTGGCCTCGTCCGGGGTGATGTGCCCGTCCTCGGCCATGCGCCCGATCACCCAGTTGCGGCGGGCCAGGGCGGCGTCGCGCTGGCGCTCCGGGTGGTAGTTGCTGGGCGCCTTGGGCAGGGCCGCCAGATAGGCCGCCTCCTCGATCTCCAGCTCGTCCAGCGCCTTGTTGAAGTAGTTCAGCGCCGCCGCCGCCACGCCGTAGGAGCGATAGCCGAGGAAGATCTCGTTCAGGTACAGCTCGAGGATGCGGTCCTTGGTGAAGGCCCGCTCGATGCGGATCGCCAGGATCGCTTCCTTGATCTTGCGGGAGAAGGACACCTCGTTGGTCAGCAGCATGTTCTTGGCGACCTGCTGCGTGATGGTCGAGGCGCCCATGGGCCGGCGGTCGCGCCCCAGATTCTCCACGTTGGTCAGGATGGCGCGGGCGATGCCGACCGGGTCGATGCCCTTGTGGTCGTAGAAATTCTTGTCCTCGGCGGACAGGAAGGCGTTGGTCACGCGCTTCGGCATGGCGTCGATGGGGACGAACACGCGCTTTTCCGACGCGAACTCGGCCAGCAGGCGCCCGTCGCCCGCGTGGACGCGGGTGGTCACCGGCGGTTCGTAGTTGGCGAGCTTGGTGTAGTCCGGCAGTTCGTGGTCGTAATGGTCCAGCATGTAGACCAGCACCCCCGCCCCGGCCAGGGCGAGCATGACGAAGGCCATCAGGACGGACAGAATGAAGCGCATGACGGTTTCCAGACAGGCAAGGCGGCGGCCCCGCCACCTTCGTCCGGAAAGGGGCCGGGAAGGGGCGGAGCCATCCGAAGGGCGGCATCCTACACCGCGAGGGGGCGGCAGTCCGAGTCCCTCGCAGCCATGTCAGGAAAATGTGACGGCCACAAGGCGCATGCAAGAAAGTGGTGGCCGGATGGGGCGAATGCCCGCCCGCCTCCACCCGCATGGCTGGCGCCGGGCCGCCGGGCCGGCCGCCGAAGGGCTCAGCTTTTCTGCACGCCGGTCAGCCACTTGAAATAGGCGTCGATGGTGCGCAGCATCGCGCGGCCCAGCTTTTCCCGATGGACCGACCGGCTCAACAGGCTCACGTCCTCGGGGCTCGACAGATAGCCCATCTCCACCAGGGCCGACGGCATGTCCGGAGCGGTCAGCACGGCGAAGCCGGCCTGCCGGTGCGGCTTGCTGGGGATCAGCTTCACCTCGCGGCCCAGATGGTCCAGCGCCATGTTGGCGAAGCGCTTGGAGTGGTTCATCGTGTCCCGCTGGGCGAGGTCGATGAGGATCGAGGCCACCAGATCGTTCTCGGAGGACAGATCCACCCCGGCCAGCGCATCGGCCCGGTTCTCCTTGGCGGCCAGCATCTCCGCCTCGCGGTCCGACGCCTTGTCCGACAGGGTGTAGATGGACAGGCCGCGCATGTTGGCGGAGCCGATGCTGTCGGCGTGCAGCGACAGGAACAGGTCGGCGTTGGCCTCCCGCGCGATGGCGACGCGGTCGCGCAGGCGGATGAACACGTCCTTGTCGCGGGTCAGCCGGACCCGGTAGCGGCCCGACCCTTCCAACTGGCGCTTCAGCTCCCGCGCCATGGCCAGGGTGATGTCCTTCTCGTAGACCCCGCCGACTCCGACCGCACCGGGATCGACGCCGCCATGGCCGGGATCGACCACGATCATCGGCTTTTCCGGAACCGGCGCCGCCCGCGGCGGGACCGGCGGCGGCAGGGCCGCGGCCACCGGCACGATGGGGTCCTTCTTCGCCGGCGGGCGCGCCGCCTCGCGGACTGCGGCAGGGCTGGGGCTGTGGCTCGGGCTGGGGGCAGGCCCGGCCACCGCGGCGACCGGGGCGGATGCGGCGAACTGCGCCGGGGTGGTGCGGGCGATGTCCAGGACGAAACGCGGCGTGAACCCGTCCCGCGGCGGGATGAGATAGGATTCGACCACCCGGACCGGACCGTCCGTCTCCACCACGAGGCGGGAGGCGCCGCCGTCACGCCCTTCGAAGCGGTAGCGCGCGACCAGCCCCTTGCCCGGCGTCACGGCGCTGCCGCCCGGCCAGCTCACGTCCGGCAGATCGACCACCACGCGGTAGGGAGAGCCGTGCACCGACACGGTGAAGGGCACCGAGTCGCTGAGTTCCAGAACCAGCCGCGTCTTGTCGGGGTGCAGGCCCAGCCGGGCGTTCAGGACGGACACCCGTTCCTGCACCGGTGGCGGAAAGGGCAACGCCGCGGTGGTCTGGGCCTGCGCCGGGACGCACGGCAGGATGGCCGCCCCAAGAAGGGCGCCCACCGCAGCGACAATCGCAAGCATTCGGGGCATCCGTTCCACCAGAAACCGCCAACCGGCCAAGCCAGCCGTCAGCTATAGCCCAGCGAAATCAAGGCGCTCAACGGTGGCGTCCGGGTCCGTGGCGGAATTGTCGGCCAGGGTGCCGTTCCTGCAACACTGCCCCGCGGCGGCGCGATGCCGAGGAACCGGATGCAGCGGAACGTAAAATTCGCCGAATTCCAAGTTGTGCAAGGTTTCGTGCTTGTCTATGGTAGCTCTGCGACATACCGCGACCCACCAGAACACTTTTGCGAGAGGCTCCTCTCCCGGGTGAACTGTGAGCGTCGCCCGCGGACCCCCACGGCCGAAATTTACATCATCGGGCGCGGTCCGGGGCGTGACGCTTCTGGGTTGCCGGTGGATTGGGACGAAACCTCGAAGCTGGTGCCGGCCGCAAGGCCGGAACCCGGAGGCCGAAGACCTGCCCGTCCTGGCTGCTTCGTCAGCGCCGTTCGACGGGTTAGGGGCCGGTTCCGCAGGCTTCGCTCACAACGATGACGCGCCCCGGCGGCTCGACCGTCGCGCGGGCGGCCTGGGGCGTCATGGGGATCTTGTATGGCCAAGCGCATGCTGGTGGACGCCACGCACCCAGAAGAAACCCGGGTTGCCGTGGTCAATGGTAACAGACTCGAAGATCTCGACTTCGAAATCGCGACCCGGAAGCAGCTCAAGGGCAACATCTACCTCGCCAAGGTGACCCGGGTCGAGCCGTCGCTGCAGGCGGCCTTCGTGGAATACGGCGGGAACCGCCACGGCTTCCTGGCCTTCTCGGAAATCCATCCCGACTACTACCGCATCCCGGTCGCCGACCGCGAGGCCCTGCTGGCCGAGGAGCGCCGGCTGGAGGAGCAGGCCGAGGCCCGCGCCGAGGCCGCCGCCGACGGCGCCGTGATGGCCGAGCCGATCCGTCCGGAGCAGGTGGTGGAGGAAGTCTCCCCCATGCCCGGCTCCTACGCGGAGGCCGAGGGCGACGGCGAGGGCTTCGAAGGCGACGTCCCGGCCTTCGCCACGGACGGCGGCTCCGAGGGCGGTTCCGAGGACGCCGGCGACGACGCGGAGGAGGCTCCGGAAGGCGCCGCCCAGGCCGAGAGCCCGGACGTCATCGGCGGGGACGAGGTCGAGGAGGCCCACCGCCGCCGCGCCCGTCCGCTGCGCAGCTACAAGATCCAGGAAGTCATCAAGCGCCGGCAGGTCATGCTGGTCCAGGTGACCAAGGAGGAGCGCGGCAACAAGGGTGCGGCGCTGACCACCTACCTCTCGCTGCCGGGCCGCTATTGCGTGCTGATGCCCAACACGGGCCGCGGCGGCGGGATTTCCCGCAAGATCACCAACCCCGCCGACCGCAAGCGCCTGAAGGACATCCTGTCCGACCTGGACGTTCCGGAAGGCATGGCGGTCATCCTGCGCACCGCGGGGCTGGAGCGTTCCAAGCCGGAGATCAAGCGCGACCTGGAGTATCTGCTGCGCCTGTGGGACGACATCCGCGTCCAGACGCTGAAGTCCTCCGCGCCCTGCCTCATCTATGAGGAGGCGAACCTCATCAAGCGCTCGATCCGCGATCTCTACACCGACGACATCGACGAGATCTGGGTGGAGGGCGACGCCGGCTTCAACACCGCGCGCGACTTCATGCGCATGATGATGCCGAGCCACACCAAGCGCGTGATGCAGTACCGGGACGAGACGATCCCGCTGTTCCACCGCTATCAGGTGGAAACCCAGATCGACGCGATCCACAGCCCGGTGGTGCAGCTCCGCTCCGGCGGCTACATCGTCATCAACCCGACCGAGGCGCTGGTCTCCATCGACGTCAACTCGGGCCGCTCCACGCGCGAGCGCAACATCGAGGAGACGGCCTACAAGACCAACCTCGAAGCCGCCGACGAGGTGGCGCGCCAGCTTCGCCTGCGCGACCTCGCGGGCCTCATCGTGATCGATTTCATCGACATGGAGGAGCCCCGCAACAACGCCGCGGTGGAGCGCCGCCTGAAGGAGGCGATGAAGAACGACCGGGCGCGCATCCAGCTCGGCCGCATCTCCGCCTTCGGCCTGCTGGAGCTGTCGCGCCAGCGCCTGCGCCCGTCGCTGCTGGAGACCAACTTCGAGCGCTGCCCACACTGCTCCGGCACCGGCGTCATCCGCTCGGTCGAGTCCGCCGCCCTGCATGTGCTGCGCGCCATCGAGGAGGAGGGCATCCGCAAGCGGTCGTCGGAGATCACCGTCTTCGTGCCGACCCGCATCGCGCTCTACATCCTCAACCAGAAGCGCGGCGAGCTGACCAAGATCGAGGACCGTTACCGGTTCCGCGTCATGGTCCAGGCCGACGACACGCTGATCGCTCCCGACCTGCGGCTTGAGCGCGTGAAGGCCCGCACGCCGGAAGACGACGTGCCGCTGGTCAGCGCCGAGCGCGTGCTGGCCGAAACCGACCGCATCCTGGCCGCCGAAGCCGAGGAAGCGGAGGAGGAGGCTCCCGTCGCCGAGGCCGCCGAGGCCGAGGTTCCGGAGCGCGCCGAGACCGCCGGGGAGAGCGAGGGCGACCGCCGCCGCCGCCGCCG
>NZ_JAUJFI010000075.1 GCF_030849505.1 Azospirillum isscasi
CCGCTCCCCGCTTCGGCGAGGAAGAGGACGACCGCCGCGGCAAGCCGGGGAACAAGAAGGCCCCGGCCCCCGCCCCGGCGCGCAAGGCCGGCCCGGCGGGCGACCGCCGCAAGGGCTCCAAGATGACCGTCTCGCAGGCGCTGAGCGACGAGGGCGGCGAGCGCACCCGCTCGCTGGCCGCCGTCCGCCGTGCCCGCGAGCGTGAGCGGCTCCGCCAGATGAGCCGTCAGGAGACGCAGAAAGTGACCCGCGACGTCGTGCTGCCCGAGGTCATCACCGTCCAGGAGCTGGCGAACCGCATGGCGGAACGCGGCGCGGACGTGATCAAGCAGCTCATGCGCATGGGCGTGATGGCCACCATCAACCAGACGATCGACGCCGACACGGCGGAGCTGATCATCGCCGAGTTCGGCCACCGCGTGCGCCGCGTGTCGGAGGCCGACGTCGAGGTCGGCCTGCGCGGCGACGAGGACGTTGAGACGGCGCTGATGCCGCGTCCCCCGGTCGTCACGATCATGGGCCACGTCGACCACGGCAAAACCTCGCTGCTGGACGCCCTGCGCCAGACCGACGTGGTCAGCCGCGAGGCCGGCGGCATCACCCAGCACATCGGCGCCTATCAGGTGCAGCTGGAGTCGGGTGCGAAGATCACCTTCATCGACACGCCGGGCCACGCCGCCTTCACCGAGATGCGCGCCCGCGGCGCCAACGTCACGGACGTGGTGGTGCTGGTCGTCGCCGCGAACGACGGCGTCATGCCGCAGACGATCGAGGCGATCCATCACGCCAAGGCCGCGAAGGTTCCGATCATCGTCGCCATCAACAAGATCGATCTGCCCGACGCCAAGCCGGAGCGTGTCCGTCAGGAACTGCTCCAGCACGAGCTGGTGGTGGAGGAGCTGGGCGGCGACATCCAGACCGTGGAAGTGTCGGCCAAGGCCAAGCGCAACCTGGACAAGCTGGAGGAGGCCATCCTCCTGCAGGCGGAAATCCTGGAGCTGAAGGCCAACCCGGGCCGCACCGCCGAGGGCGTCGTGGTCGAGGCCAAGCTGGAGCGTGGCCGCGGTTCGGTCGCCACCGTGCTGGTCCAGCGCGGCACGCTGAAGGTCGGCGACGTGTTCGTCACCGGGTCGGAGTGGGGCCGCGTCCGCGCCCTGGTCAACGACCGCGGCCAGAGCGTCGAGCAGGCCGCCCCGGCCAGCCCGGTCGAGGTGCTCGGCCTCAACGGCACGCCGCTCGCCGGCGACGACTTCACCGTCGTCGAATCGGAAGCCCGCGCCCGCGAGATCGCCGAGTTCCGCCAGCGCAAGAAGCGCGAGGCCGCCAACGCGGCGTCCGCCCGCGGTTCGCTGCAGGACATGTTCAGCCGCATCCAGGCCGGCGAGGCCAAGGAACTGCCGGTCGTCATCAAGGGCGACGTGCAGGGCTCCATCGAAGCGATCTCCAACGCCCTGGAGAAGCTCACGGCGGAGAACACCGAGGTCAAGGTCCGCGTGCTGCACGCGTCGGTGGGTGCGATCAACGAGTCCGACATCACGCTGGCGAACGCCTCCAACGCGATGGTCATCGGCTTCAACGTCCGCGCCAACCCGCAGGCCCGCGACATGGCCAAGCGCGACAGCGTCGAGATCCGCTACTACTCGATCATCTACAACGTGATCGACGACGTGAAGGCGGCGCTGACCGGCATGCTGTCGCCGACCCTGCGCGAGCGCTTCATCGGCTACGCCGAAATCCGCGAGGTGTTCAACATCACCAAGGTCGGCAAGGTCGCCGGTTGTATGGTCACGCAGGGCACCGTCAAGCGCGGCGCCGGCTGCCGCCTGCTGCGCGACAACGTCGTCATTCACGAGGGCACGCTCAAGACGCTCAAGCGCTTCAAGGACGAGGTCAAGGAAGTGCGCGAGGGTTACGAGTGCGGCATGGCCTTCGAGAACTACGACAACATCCTGGCCGGCGACATCATCGAAGCCTTCGAGATCGAGGAGGTGGCGCGCGAGCTGTAAGCCCGCCGCCGCATCCCCGGTTCGCCGGACCTGACCTACGGATGACAAGGGCGCCCATGCGCCCTTGTCGCGTTTTCGCGGAGGGACAGATCCCTCTCGCACCGCATTCGGGATCGACAGCATGAGAAAGAAACACGATCTGGCCGGAAAGCCGCCGTCCCAGCGCCAGCTCCGCGTCGGCGAGGAGATTCGCCACGCCCTGGCGGATCTGTTCCGGCGCGGCGACTTCCACGACCCCGAACTGGCGGATCTGAACGTCACGGTGACCGAGGTGCGGATCAGCCCGGACCTGCGCAACGCCACCGCCTTCGTCACCCCGCTGGGCGGCGGTCACATGGACGAGACGCTGTCGGCCCTGCGCCGCGCCGCGCCCTTCCTGCGCGGCCAGATCGCCCGCGCCATCAACCTGCGCCACGCCCCGACGCTGAGCTTCGAGGCCGACACCTCCTTTGATTATGCCGGGCGCATCGACGCCATCCTGCACAGCCCGGCGGTCGCCCGCGACGTCGGCTACCGCTCGCTCGCCGACCGCGTGAACGGCGACGACGAGGATGACGAGGACGACGGCTGGGACGAGGAGGAGACCGGGACGGACGACCTCGACGAAGATGAGGATCTCGACGGGGACCTCGACGACGAGGACGAAGATGATGACGAGGGCGGCGAGGACGAGGGGCGCCGTGGCTCGTAAGCGCAAGGGCGAGGCGATCCACGGCTGGATCGTGCTGGACAAGCCGGCGGGGATGACCTCGACCCAGGCGCTGTCCAAGGTGCGGCGCCATTTGAACGCGGAAAAGGCCGGGCACGGCGGCACGCTGGACCCCATCGCCACGGGCATCCTGCCCATCGCGCTGGGCGAGGCGACCAAGACCGTGTCCTACGCCATGGACGGCGAGAAGACCTACCGCTTCACCGTGGCCTGGGGGACGCGCACCGCCACCGACGACCGCGAGGGTTCGGCGGTGGAGACCTCCGCCGTCCGCCCGGACGCCGAGGCGATCCGCGCGGCTCTGCCCGCTTTCCTGGGCTTCATCGAGCAGATCCCGCCGCAATACTGCGCCCTCAAGATCAACGGCGAGCGCGCCTACGACCTCGCCCGCGAAGGAGAGGCGGTGGACATCGCCCCCCGCACCGTCCGCATCGACCGGCTGGAGCTGATCGAGACGCCGGACGCCGACCATGCGGTGCTGGAGGTGGATTGCGGCAAGGGCACCTATGTCCGCTCCATCGCCCGCGACCTCGCCGAACGGTTGGGAACGGTGGGGCACATCCGCGACCTGCGCCGTTTGCGCGTCGGGTCTTTCACGCTGGACGGGGCGATTTCCCTGGACGATCTGACCGCGATGGAGCAAGGTGCCGCGGTCGAAAGACTTCTGTTGCCGATCGAGACCGCGCTGGACGACATCCCGGCGCTGGCCCTGACGGACGCGGAAGCGCACCGACTGAAGCACGGCCAGACGGTGGCCCTCCTCACCCGGCAGGACCGCGAACGCCTCACGGCGCTGCGCGGCGATGTTGGTGGGGACGGTACCGTCATTGCGTTTTTCGGCGGCAAGCCGGTGGCGCTGGCGCGCGTGGAGGGGGCGGAGATCCGTCCGGTGCGCGTTCTCAACCTTTGAACGATGGAGACCCCGATGTCGATCACTCCCGATCGCAAGCAGGAACTCATTAAGGAATATTCCCGCGGCACCAACGACACCGGTTCGCCCGAGGTCCAGGTCGCGATCCTGTCCGAGCGCATCCGGAACCTGACCGAGCACCTGCAGGGCCACAAGAAGGACTTCCACTCCCGCCGTGGTCTGCTGGTGATGGTCGGCCAGCGCCGCCGTCTTCTCGACTATCTCAAGAAGAAGGACAACGGCCGCTACGCCACGCTCATCGAGCGTCTGGGCCTGCGTCGCTGATTTCCAAAAGGCGTCCGTCCTGGTGACCGAGCATCCGTCCCGATCAGCGCTCGACCCGCCGCACCGCATTCCGGTGCACAGGGGATCGGTGTGCTGGTTGGGGCGGTCGGTTGTTCGCGAAGGTATGTTTTAGTCAGACGGCCGGCCCGGACCTTCCGGGACCGGCCGTTTGATGTTTTTGGCCCTTTTCGGGTTTTTACCCTTTTGGGGTTTTCACATGCGGGGTCCTACGACCGATGACCCCGGCTTAGGCCAGCAATCCGGCGGGCCTAGGTGTCGGATGGAAGGAAGAATCCATGTTCAAAGTTTTCCGCAAAGAAATCGAATGGGGTGGACGCAAGCTGACGTTCGAGACGGGCAAGATCGCCCGTCAGGCCGACGGCGCGGTGCTGGTCACCTATGGTGAGACCACGGTCCTCTGCACGGTCGTCGGCGCCAAGTCGCCGAAGCCGGGCGTCGATTTCTTCCCGCTGACGGTCAATTACCAGGAAAAGTCCTTCGCAGCCGGCAAGATTCCCGGCGGCTTCTTCAAGCGTGAAGGCCGCCCGACGGAGAAGGAGACGCTGGTCAGCCGCCTGATCGACCGTCCCATCCGTCCGCTGTTCGCCGATGGCTTCCGCAACGAGACGCAGGTCATCTGCACCGTGCTGAGCCACGACCTGGAGAACGATCCGGACATCGTCGCGATGGTCGGCACCTCCGCCGCGCTGACCATTTCCGGCATCCCGTTCCTGGGTCCGATCGGTGCGGCCCGCGTCGGCTTCGTCGACGGCCAGTATGTTCTGAACCCGACCATGGACGCCGTGGACGGTTCCGCGCTCGACCTCGTGGTCGCCGGCACCCGCGACGGCGTGCTGATGGTCGAATCGGAAGCGCAGGAGCTGACCGAGGAGGTCATGCTGGGCGCTGTCGTGTTCGGCCACACCGGCTTCCAGCCGGTCATCGACGCCATCATCGACCTCGCCGAAGAGTGCGCGAAGGAGCCGTGGGACCTGCCGGCCCCGGCCTACGACCGCGCCGCCGTCAAGGCGAAGCTGCGCGAGACCGTGGGCGCCGACGTGGAGGCCGCCTACACCGAGACGGTGAAGCAGGTCCGCTACGAGAAGATCGGCGCCGCCAAGGCGAAGGCGCTGGAGGCCCTGGCCGAGTCCTTCGAGACCCAGGCCATCGCGACCGAGTTCAAGGAGCTGGAGGCCGACATCCTGCGCGGCGCCGTTCTGAAGACCGGCCGCCGCATCGACGGCCGCGACACCAAGACGGTCCGCCCGATCGTGTCGGAGGTCGGCGTGCTGCCGCGCGCCCACGGTTCGGCGCTGTTCACCCGCGGCGAGACCCAGGCGCTGGTCGTCACCACGCTGGGCACCAGCCAGGACGAGCAGATCATCGACGCGCTGCAAGGCGAGTACCGCGAGCATTTCATGCTCCACTACAACTTCCCTCCGTACTCGGTGGGCGAGGCCGGCCGCATGGGCTCGCCGGGCCGCCGCGAGATCGGCCACGGCAAGCTGGCGTGGCGCGCCATCCACCCGCTGCTGCCGAAGAAGGAGGACTTCCCCTACACGCTCCGCGTGGTGTCGGAAGTGACCGAGTCCAACGGCTCGTCGTCGATGGCGACGGTCTGCGGCACCTCGCTGTCGCTGATGGACGCCGGCGCCCCGCTGCCGCGCCCGGTGGCCGGCATCGCCATGGGCCTGATCAAGGAAGACGACGGCTTCGCGGTCCTGTCGGACATCCTGGGTGACGAGGATCACCTGGGCGACATGGACTTCAAGGTCGCCGGCACCGAGAAGGGCATCACCGCGCTCCAGATGGACATCAAGATCACCTCGATCACCGAGGAGATCATGAAGATCGCGCTGGGCCAGGCCAAGGATGGCCGCCTGCACATCCTGGGCGAGATGGCCAAGGCCCTGACCGGCGCCCGCGAGGCGGTGAACCAGAACGCCCCGCGCATCACCGTGATCAACATCCCGAAGGAGAAGATCCGCGACGTGATCGGCTCCGGCGGCAAGGTGATCCGCGAGATCGTGGAGCAGACCGGCGCCAAGATCGACATCGAGGACGACGGCACGGTCAAGGTGGCCGCGGTGGACACCAAGGCCGCCCAGGCCGCCATCGACTGGATCAAGGGCATCGTCGCCGAGCCGGAACTGAACGTGATCTACACCGGCAAGGTCGTGAAGGTCGTCGATTTCGGCGCCTTCGTGAACTTCCTGGGTTCCCGCGACGGCCTCGTCCACATCTCCGAGTTGGCGCAGCAGCGCGTCGGCAAGGTGTCGGACGTGGTGTCGCAGGGTGATTCGGTGAAGGTGAAGGTCATCGGCTTCGACGACCGCGGCAAGGTCAAGCTGTCGATGAAGCAGGTTGATCAGGCCACCGGCGAAGACCTGACCAAGAAGGACGGCCCCGCCGCCTGATAAGGTCTGTTTCTCCGTCCCCTGCGTGAGTGGGGGACGGGTCGGGGAGGGGGCAAGCCGCCCCCACCCCAGCCACTTTCATCCCTTCGACCGCTCCCGCCCCTTGTGCTAGAAGGTGGAACCACCACCGTCGCGGGACGCGCGCCTTTCCATGACCGACCAGCCTTCCGGAACCGCCGCCTCTCCGCCGAACGCCCCGTCCTTCCGGATCGACTGGGGGTTGCAGGGCCTTCTCCGCCTCATCGACTCCTATGATTTCCGCACGGTGCTGGATGTCGGGTCCGGCGGCGGCGACCACGCGCGTCTGCTGCGCCACATCGGCAAGGAGGTGGTGACGGTCGATCTGCATCGCAGCGCCGACATCCGCGCCGACTTCATGGACGCGGCCATCGACCGGACCTTCGACGTGGTGTGGTGCTCCCACGTGCTGGAACACCAGCGCGACCCCGGCGCCTTCCTGGAAAAGCTGCGCCGCTGCCTCGCCCCGGACGGGGTGCTGGCGATCAGCGTGCCGACCCACCCGGCGGACCGCATGGTGGCCGGCCACGTGTCGAGCTGGAACGCCTGGCTTCTCTGCTATCATCTGGTGTTGGCCGGTTTCGACTGTGCGGAGGCGCGCTACGTCAACACGGTGGACCTCAGCCTGATCGTCCGCCACCGCCCGGCTTTGGCCGGCGACATCGGCACGGACGCCGGCAGCGGCGCCGACCCCTTCACGGCCATCGCCCCCTTCTTCCCGTTCCCGGTCAGCCAGGGCGCCACGGCGCCGCTGGGCGAGATGAACTGGGGCGGTTTCGATTACTTGGTGCCCGGTGGCTTCCCACCCTTCCGCCTGCACAGCCGCTTCCTGCCGCCGGAGGGGCTGTTCATCGGAGGGAGTGGATGAACCGATTCGGGAGCGCATCGTGTTCCCTGGATGAAGGGGCCTACAGCCGTTCCGCTCCGAAGGTGTCGCAGGCGTCCAGCCGGCCCGTGTCCAGACCGGTGCGGAACCAGCGCACCCGCTGGGCGGAGCTGCCGTGGGTGAAGCTGTCGGGCGTTACGGTGCCGCGGGACTGGCGCTGCAAACGGTCGTCGCCGATGGCGCTGGCGGCGGTCAGGGCCTCCTCCACGTCGCCGGGCTCGATGACTTGGCGCTCGCGGTTGGCGTGGTTGGCCCACAAACCGGCGAAGCAATCGGCCTGAAGCTCCAGCCGCACCGACAGCCCGTTCGATTCCGCCTGGGACCCGGCCTGGCGCTGGGCCCGCTGCACCTGGTCGGAGATGCCCAGCAGGTTCTGCACATGGTGACCGACCTCATGGGCGATCACATAGGCCTGGGCAAAGTCCCCCGGCGCGCGGAAGCGGTCGCGCAGATCGCGGTAGAAACTGAGATCGATGTAAAGCTTCCGGTCCAAGGGGCAGTAGAAGGGACCCATCGCCGCCTGGGCGAAGCCGCAGCCCGAATCCACCGTGCCGGAGAACAGAACCAGGGACGGGTCCTGATAGGTCCGGCCCATCTGCTGGAACTGGGCGGCCCAGGTGTCCTCCGTGTCCGCCAGGACGACGGACACGAAGCGCTTCAACTCATCGTCCGCACCGCTCCGTGGAGCGTCGGATTGTTCATAGCGCGCCTGCTCCTGCGGGCCGGTTCCCTGCAGCAGGTCCAGCGGGTTGATGCCCAGAAGAAGCGACACAACCACGATCACCGCCAGACCGCCGATGCCGATCCCGCCGCGCCCGATGGGGATGCCGATGCCGCCGGTGCGGAACCCACCCCGCCCGGACAGGCCGCCCCCGGAGGCGCCGCGCCGGTCCTCGACATTCTCGCTCTCGCGACCGCCCTGCCACCGCATCGCCCGATCCTCCCCCGATGCCTTGCGTAGGGACAACCGGCGAGGGGCGGCGGCTGTTCCTGCGCTCCGCCGGATGCGTCGACGGACGTGCTTGACCGGAAGCGGGGCCGTGTCATTTCCTTAGGGCATGAAGCAAAGCTCCTTCGTCCCGACCGACCCCGTGACCGACACCGGCCCGCTGCCCTTCCGCGTGTATTGGTGGCACGCGCTGGTCTTCTGGCTGCTCACCAACACCTATGGCGTCTTCGAGCGGGGAGGGGAGCCGTTTCCCGGCTACCAGCCCTCGCCGTTGCAGCCGCCGGGCTGGGCCTTTCCGGTCATCTGGTTCAGCATCAGCCTGATCCAGCTCTGGGGATGCGTGCGGCTGCTGAACGCGCCCTGGACGATCCGCTGGCGCCCGGCGCTGATCGGCCTGCAAGGGGCGCTGTGGCTGCTCTACGCCAGCTTCGGATTCATCTATTTCACGCTGGGCAGCCCGGTTCTGGCGGCGGCCTGGACCATGGCCTACGTCATCATCGCGTCCACCAGCGTGCTGCTGGTCTGGCCGGACGACCGGGCCATCGCGGCGAGCTGGCTGCCGCTGGTGCTGTGGACCGGCTTCGCCTCCATCGTCGCCGTCCATGGCGTCATCCTGAACCCGGACCCGCTGTTCGGGCTGGCGCCGGGGCTGGGGACGCGCTGATCACCCCCGGTAGCGGTGCGTCGCCCCGGTGAAATCCTCCGCCACATAACCGCCCTCGCCATCGGGCCGCACCCAGCCCGGAGCGGCGGGGGCCTTGCCGTGCCCGCCGGGGATGTCCAGCACATAGGTCGGCTGGCAGAGACCCGAGACGCGCCCGCGCAGCCCCTTCACCAGAGCCTGCCCCTCGGCCAGGGTGGGGCGGAAATGGCTGGTGCCGGCGGCAAGGTCGGGGTGGTGCAGGTAATAGGGTTTGATCCGGTTGCGAACCAACCCCCGGAACAAAGCCTCCAGCGCCGCCGCGTCGTCGTTGATGCCTTTCAGCAGCACGGTCTGGCCCAGCAGCGGAATGCCGGCGTCGGCCAGCCGGGCCAGGGCGCCGCGCGCCTCCTCCGTCAATTCGTCGGCGTGGTTGACGTGGACGGCCACCCAGGTCGCCACGTCCGGCGCCTTCAGCGCCTCCACAAGTTCCGCCGTGACGCGCGCCGGGTCGGCGACGGGGATGCGGGTGTGCAGGCGGACCACCCCGACGTGGGGAATCTCCGACAGGCTGCGGACGATGTGGGACAGGCGCCGCGGCGACAGCAGGAAGGGATCGCCGCCGGTCACCACGACCTCCCACACCTCCGGATGCGTACGCACATACGCCAGGGCGGCGTCCAGTTCCTCCGGCGACAACGCCTCGCCGCCGGGGCCGACCATTTCCCGCCGGAAACAGAAGCGGCAGTAGACCGCGCAGGCGTGCAGCGGCTTCAGCAGAACGCGGTCGGGATAGCGGTGGACGATGCCCTTCACCGGGCTGCGAACCACGTCGCCGATGGGATCGGCGCGCTCCTCCGGCGCGGTGTACGCCTCTTCGGGGGAGGGGACGTACTGCGCGTACAGGGGATCGCCGGGGGGCGTACCCTCAAGCCTTTCCAACAGGTACGGGGTCAGGGCGATGGCGTAGCGGTCCGCCACGGCGGCCACGGCCTCGCCCGCCTCGGGCGTCATCAGCCCGGCGGCCACCAGATCGGTCACGCTGTGCGCAGCCTTCATCGCTCGTTCCCGACTCACCGCGTTCCGTCCTAATATAGGGGTCCCGCTCTTACTCCCGCAGGACCCATGCTGTCGACTCTTCCCCGCCTGATCGGCCACCGCGGCGCCAAGGAGAGCGCTCCGGAAAACACCCTCGCCAGCCTGCGCGAAGCGGCCCGCCAGGGCGCCGCCTGGGTCGAGGTGGACGTGATGCTCACCCGCGACCGCGTGCCGGTGCTGATCCACGACGACACGCTGGAGCGCACCACCAGCGGCGCCGGCCCGGTGCCGGACCTGACGCTGGCGGAGCTGAAGCGGCTGGACGCCGGCTCCTGGTTCGACACCCGTTTCGCAAACGAAACGGTACCGACGCTGGAAGAGGCGCTGGGGCTGATCCGCAAGCTCGGCCTGGGTCTGAATCTGGAGATCAAGCCCTACCCCGGCCAGGACGTGCCCACGGCGGAGGCCGCGCTGGACCTGCTGAAGCGGCTGTGGCCCGGCGGCTTGCCGCTGCTGGTCTCCAGCTTCGAGGTGCCCTGCCTGGAGGTGGCGCGCGATCTGGCGCCGGACATCCCGCGCGGCTACCTGCTGTGGGACCCGCCCGCCGACTGGGCGGCCATCGCCGACCGCATCGGGGCCGCCACGCTGAACGTCCACCAGGACCGGCAGACGGCGGAAAGCGTCGCCGCCTACCGCGCCACCGGACGTCCGGTGCTGGCCTACACCGTCAACGACGCGGCGCGGGCGCGGACGCTGTTCGGCTGGGGGGTGGCCGGCGTCTTCACCGACGCTCCGGGGCGGCTGGCGGCGGAGCTGTCCGAAGAGACACTCCCGTAAGGCGCCTCACCCTGGGGGTGAGGTTTGACGTATGGGGAACTGTGGCTGTGACAGATTTTTTTCTGGCACCGCGAATCCGCTCGTCCGCACGGAAATTTCCTCATATATAGATCGCTCATGGCGGCTAGGCCGTCGGGGGCAGGACTCCCGGCGGCGTTTTTCGTCGTCTGTCGGGTCGCGCTGTCCGGGTGCCCGTGCGTGGGCGCTCTCTTGGTCTTGGAGGTTTCGTTGAAGGCGCTTAAGCCGTTGCTGATGTCTGGCCGGGAGGTTCTGCCGCTCGTCGAGGGTGGCAAGGGAATTGCCGTCTCCAACGGGGAAAGCTCCGGCGCCTGGGCGGCTGCCGGGGGGATCGGCACGTTCTCGGGTGTGAACGCCGACAGCTATGACGAGAACGGGAACCTCCTCCCGCAGATCTATCACGGCAAGACCCGCCGCGAGCGCCACGACGAGCTGATCCGCTTCGGCATCGAAGGCGGCATCGCGCAGGCGCGCATCGCCCACGAGACGTCGAACGGCCAGGGCCGCATCCACATGAACGTCCTGTGGGAGATGGGCGGGGCCGAGCACATCCTGCACGGCGTTCTGGAAGGCTCCCAGGGGATGATCCACGGCGTCACCTGCGGCGCCGGCATGCCCTACAAGGTGGCCGAGATCGCCGTGCGCTACGGCGTCCACTACTACCCCATCGTCTCCTCGGCCCGCGCCTTCCGCGCCCTGTGGCTGCGCGCCTACCACAAGTTCCGCGAGAATCTGGGCGGCGTGGTCTACGAGGACCCGTGGCTGGCCGGCGGCCACAACGGCCTGTCCAATTCCGAGGATCCGCTGAAGCCGGAGGACCCGTTCCCCCGCGTCCTGGCGCTGCGCCAGATGCTGAACAGCTTCGGCCTGAACGACACCCCCATCGTCATGGCGGGCGGCGTCTGGTGGCTGTCGGACTGGGAGGACTGGATCGACAACCCCGACCTCGGCCCGGTGGCCTTCCAATTCGGAACGCGCCCGCTGCTGACCCAGGAAAGCCCGATCTCCAACGCCTGGAAGCACCGGCTGCTGACGCTGAAGGAAGGCGACGTCTTCCTGAACCGCTTCTCGCCGACGGGCTTCTACTCCTCCGCCGTCAAGAACCCGTTCCTGATGGACCTGATGGCCCGGTCGGAGCGTCAGGTGGCCTATCTGCCCAAGCCGGTGGGCGAGCATTCCGCCGAACTGCCGCTGGGGCCGCGCGGCCGCCCGGTCTATGTGACCGAAACGGACAAGGCCCGCGCGGAGGGCTGGATCTCCCAGGGCTTCACCAGCGGCCTGAAGACGCCGGACAGCACGGTCATCTTCGTCACGCCGGAGCAGGCGGAGCGCATCCACCGCGATCAGGTGGACTGCATGGGCTGCCTGTCGGCCTGCAACTTCTCCAACTGGGCGCAGAACGAGGAAGGCACGAACGGCAAGCGCGCCGATCCGCGGTCCTACTGCATCCAGAAGACCCTGCAGGCGGTCAGCCACACCGACGACTGCGAGAACCAGCTCATGTTCGCCGGTCACAACGCCTTCCGCTTCGCGTCGGACCCCTACTACAAGGACGGGTTCATTCCGACCGTGAAGCAGCTGGTGGAGCGGATCGCCACCGGCTACTGATCCCGGTTTCCGGCAGGGTTCGCGAGGGGCTCTTGCCCCATGACCTGAAATCGTTCTAAAGTAAGCGGACTGCGGCAGATCGCCGCGGTCCGTTTCGCGTTGAGAGCACCATGACCGGCACCCGACCCTTCAAGCGCGCCCTCGACCGCCTGCAGACGGCAGGCTTCCGCCCGACGCGCCAGCGCCTGGGGCTGGCCCGCCTGCTGTTCGAGGGGGAGCACCGTCACGTCACCGCCGAGCAGCTCCATACGGAGGCCATGGGCGCGGACCTGCGCGTGTCGCTCGCCACGGTCTACAACACGCTGAACCAGTTCACCGCCGCCGGCCTGCTGCGCGAGGTGGTGGTGGAGGCCGGCAAGTCCTACTTCGACACCAACACCAGCGACCACCATCACTTCTTCCTGGAGGGGACGGGCCGGCTGGAGGACATCCCCGGCGACGACGTGGTGGTGCAGCACCTGCCGCCGGCCCCGCCCGGCACCCGCATCGCGCGGGTGGACGTGATCGTCCGGCTGAGCGCGGAGCAGGGCGGGGACGGCCGGTAAGGGACTTGCGGACGATGGCGGGTTCCGGGAAGAATCCGTCACCCGCTCAAGCCCTTGGAGAAATTCCAGCACATTGACGCGTTTTGGGAGCGGTGGCATAAGCCGTAGCCGACGCTCGGCCGCCTGAGGCCATACGCCCGTACGCGACCGGGCCAGACAGAACCCCGTCTGGAGGAAGCCGCCATGTCGCTGAAAGGCACGAAGACCGAGCAAAATCTCAAGGCGGCCTTCGCGGGTGAGAGCCAGGCCAACCGCCGCTATCTCTATTTCGCCCAGAAGGCCGACGTGGAAGGCCACAACGACGTCGCCGCCGTCTTCCGCTTCACGGCGGAGGGCGAGACCGGCCATGCCCACGGCCACCTGGAATTCCTGGAGGAAACCGGCGACCCCGTCACCGGCCTGCCCATCGGCGACACGGTCAGCAACCTGAAGGCCGCCATCGCCGGCGAGACCCACGAATACACCGACATGTATCCGGGCATGGCCCGCACCGCCCGCGAGGAAGGCTTCGAGGAGGTGGCGGACTGGTTCGAAACGCTGGCCAAAGCCGAGAAGAGCCACGCGGGGCGGTTCCAGAGGGTGCTGGACCAGCTCTCGTCCCCGGCCCGTTCATGACCGCCCACCGGACCGAGATCACCCGCGCCGACATCCTTCCTCCGGACCGCTACGCCCTGGAACGCGCCGCCCGCCGCAAGGCGCTGGTCGCGGTGAAAAGGAACCGCCGCGTCGCGGTCGGTCCCTATGCCGTCGCCCATTTCGAGAATTACGAGACGATGTGGCAGCAGGTCCACGAGATGCTCCACATCGAGCGGGGCGGCGAGGAGCAGATCGCCGGCGAACTGCGCGCCTACAACAGCCTGATCCCCAAGGGGGCGGAACTGGTCGCCACGGTGATGTTCGAAATCGCCGACCCGGTGCGCCGCGCCGCGGAGCTTGGCCGGCTGGGCGGGGTGGAGAGGACGGTGACGCTGCGCTTCGCCGGCCACACGGTCGCCGCCCGCCCGGAGGACGACCTGGAGCGCACGAACGACACCGGCAAGGCGTCCGCCGTCCATTTCCTGCATTTCGGCTTCACGCCCGCGCAGATCGCCGCCTTCCGCGCGCCCGGCACGGAGGTGATCCTCGGCATCGGCCATCCCCACTACGGCCACATGGCCGTGATGCCGGAGGCGGTGCGGGCGGAGCTGGCGGGGGATTTCCGGTAGGGGAGTTGCTGCGTGGGCAGGCGTCCGCCCTACTCGAACTTCTCGTCCTTGTAGGCGCCCCAGAACTCCCCGCGGCCCATCCAGCCGCGGTAGCCCTTCAGGTCCACCTCGCACCAGTCGCCCTGGCATTTGCGCAGCCAGCCGATCACGCCCGGCTGGGCGCGGGCCACGACCGCGGCGTCGCTGCGCGGCTCCTTGCGGACGGTGCGGATCTCGCCGGTGATGACGACGCTGCGCTTGCCGGACAGCATGCTCTGATGCACCCAGCCCTCGCTGCCCTCCCAATCGCGGATGCGGCGCCAGGTGTCGAATTCCTGGGTGATCTCCACCGGCATTTCCTTGCGGGTGAACACCCATTCGATGGGGTAGCGCACGTTGGGGCCGGTGCGTGCGTTCACCTCGCCCGAGCGCAGCGACACGAAGCGGGGAATCGGCAGGCCGGAGGCGTGGGTCGGGTCCTTCTCGCGCCGCCCGCCTTCGGACGCGCCGGCGGAGGACGGGGCGACCGAAGCCAGGGCGGCGGCGGCCAGCGCCAGTGTGGCAAGCGCGCGGCGGATGGCAGACGTCGTCGGCAACGGCAACACCGGCAGCCCCGTGCTGTGAAGTCGGATGAAGAGCAGCCATGGCGGCGGCGGAGGCCACTATAATTAGGGGTAGCCGCCAGGGGCAAGCGCAAGGCGCGGGCGGGCGCCGGACGTTGGTTCTTGTCACATCGGCGGACCGTTCACGAGGCCGGGCGGCGCGCCGAATCGTCACTGCCATCTGGACAGCTTCCCAACCGCTTGATAGGACAAGCGTCGGCCCGGAATGGGGGAGGCACCGTCCAATGACCGAAAAGAAGAAGCCGCTCGTCGTCGTCACCCGGAAACTGCCCGACGTCGTCGAGACGCGGATGATGGAGCTGTTCGACGCACGGCTGAATTCCGACGACGAGCCCCTGACCCACGCGCAGCTGATCGATGTGGCGCAGGTGGCCGACGTGCTGGTCCCCACCGTCACCGACCGGATCGACCGGGAGGTGATCGAGAAGGCCGGGCCGCAGCTCCGCCTCATCGCGTCCTTCGGGACGGGCGTCGACCACATCGACCTGAAGGCGGCGCGGGAGCGCGGCATCAGCGTCACCAACACGCCGGGCGTCCTGACCGAAGACACGGCGGACATGACCATGGCCCTGCTGCTGGCGGTCGGCCGCCGGCTGGCCGAGGGCGAGCGGCTGGTGCGTTCCGGCCAGTGGAAGGGCTGGGGGCCGACGACGATGCTCGGCCACCGCATCCAGGGCAAGCGGCTGGGCATCCTCGGCATGGGCCGCATCGGGCAGGCGCTGGCGCGCCGCGCGCGGGCCTTCGGCATGTCGATCCATTACCACAACCGCCGCCGCGTCCATCCCGACGTCGAGCAGGAGCTTGAGGCGACCTATTGGGACAGCCTGGACCAGATGCTGGCGCGCATGGACGTGGTGTCCATCAACTGCCCGCACACCCCGGCCACCTATCACCTGCTGTCCGAACGCCGCCTGAAGCTGCTGCGCCCGCACTGCTTCATCGTCAACACCTCGCGCGGCGAGGTCATCGACGAGACGGCGCTGACCCGGATGCTGTCCAAGGGCGAGATCGCCGGCGCTGGCCTGGACGTGTTCGAGCACGAGCCGGCGGTGAACCCGAAGCTGCTCCGGCTCGACAACGTGGTCCTGTTGCCGCACATGGGCTCCGCCACCATCGAGGGGCGAATCGACATGGGCGAGAAGGTCATCATCAACATCAAGACCTTCGTGGACGGCCACGCCCCGCCCGACCGCGTGCTGGAAACCCTGCTGTAAGGCGGCAGGGAGGGGGCGTCTACAGGACGCCCTCATACAGCGCGGCCATGGGGATTTCGATCCCGACGGAGGGAAAGCGCAGCGTCCCGCCCCCGATGATGTCGCGGACGACCCAGCTTTGCTCGTCCTCCCGGTGCCAAAGCTCGGCACAGCGCTTGGTCGAGTCGAGCAGCAGGATTTCCTGCACGGACGGGATTTCCCGATAGACCGCCAGCTTCCGGCCACGGTCGAACTGGGCGGTGGACGGCGACAGGATCTCGACGATGATCGCTGGGTCCGGCACCGGGACCATGCCGGGCTTCAAAGGCTGGCAGGTCACCGCGATGTCGGCCTGGAAGTAGGTGTCTTCGTGTTCGGAAAGCCGGATGCCCGCTTCGGAAATGGCTCGGCACGGAGGCCGGAGCCGCATTCCGATCTGTATGCCCACCGCCATGGCGAGGGCACCATGGGTCGCCGCGGGCGGCGCCATGGCGACGGGCTGGCCGCCGACCAGCTCATAGCGGGCGTCGGTCCCATCGTCCCAGACGAGGAACTCATCCACGGTCATCGGGCGGGGTGCCGGATCGCTCATGCCCATGAGTATGGTCCTCTCCTTCCCGCCATCCAAGGGGCCGCCGCGGTTATTCCGCGGCCAGCCCGCCGCCCAGCTCGATGCGGACCTCCACCACGCCGGGCTCGTCCAGGTTCTCCTTGCGGATGAAGCCCAGGGCGCGGCACATGCCGAGCATGCTGGTGTTCTCGCGCAGAACCTCGCCGTAGACCTCCTTGATCCCGCGGGAGCGGGCGTAGTCCAGGATCTTGTTCATGAGCTGGTAGCCCAGCCCCTGGCCCTTCATATCCGACCGCACCATCACGGCGTATTCGGCGCGCAGGTTGTCGGGGTCGGCGGTGATGCGGACCACGCCGAACATGATGGTGTCGCCCGTCTCCGGGTCCGGTCCCACGGCGACCAGACCCATCTCGCGGTCGTAGTCCATCTGGGTCAGGCGGGCGGCGGCCTGGTGCGACAGGCGCTTCAGCGGCGCGAAGAAGCGCAGCCGCAGATCCTCCTGCGTCTGGTTGGCCACCATGTGGTGCACCAGCGGCTCGTCCTCCGGCAGGATCGGGCGGACGAGGAACTGGCGGCCGTCCTTGATGGCGATGCGGTCCTCCAGCCCCTTGGGGTAGGGGCGGATGGCCAGACGCTTGGCGCCGGGCAGGGCCGGCACGCCGACCTTGATGCGGGCGTCCAGAGCCAGCACGCCTTCCGAGTCGGCCAGCAGCGGGTTGATGTCCAGCTCGGCGATTTCCGGGAAATCGACGACGAGCTGGGAGATCTTGTTCAGCGTCAGCGCCACCGATTCGAGATCGACCGCGGCGCGCGAGCGGTAGCCCTGCAACTGCCGCCAGATGCGGGTGCGGCCCATCAGCTCGGTCGCCAGCTTCATGTTCAGCGGCGGCAGGGCGAGCGCGTAGTCCTCCACCACCTCCACCCCGATGCCGCCCTCGCCGAACAGCAGGACGGGGCCGAACAGCTCGTTCTCCGTCATGCCGACGATCAACTCGTAGGCGTCGGGGCGGACGGCCATCTCCTGGACGGTGAAGCCCTCGATTCGGGCGTCGGGCACGGCCTCGCGCACGCGGGCCAGCATGGCCTCGGCCTCGGCCCTGACCTCGCCCGGCTCGGTCAGGTGCAGGGCGACGCCGCCGACGTCCGACTTGTGGGTGATGTCCGGCGACAGGATCTTCAGCGCCAGCGGCCCGCCGATCATCTCGGCGCAGTGGGCGGCCTCCTCCGGCGTGTCGGCGCGGCGGGTGTCCACCACGGGGACGCCGTAGGCGGCCAGCACGCGCTTGGCCTCATACTCGGTCAGCCAGTCGCGCTTCTCGGCGATGGCGCGGGAGATGATCTTGCGCACCATGATGCCGTCGGGCTGGAAATCCTCCGGCACCGACGGCGGGGTTTCCATCAGCAGCTCCTGGTTCCGGCGGTATTCCACCAGATGCAGGAAGGCGCGCACCGCGTGGCTGGGCGTGTCGTAGGTGGGGACGCGGTTGGCGGCGAACAGCTTGCGCGCTTCCGCCGCCGTGTTGTCGCCCAGCCAGCTCGTCAGCACCGGGTGCTTGCGCGTCTTGTTGGCGACCATGGTGTCGACCACCGCCTGCGCGGCGGCCAGCCCGTCGGTCACCGCGGTCGGGCAGTTCAGCACCAGGACGGCGTCGTTGTTGGGGTCGGCCATCAGCGCGTTCAGCGCGTCGGCGTAGCGCTTCGGCGAGGCGTCGCCGCCGATTCGCAGCGGGTTGCGGGCGCTGCCGGCGCCCAGCGCCTTTTCCAGCGCGTCCATCGTCTCCGGCGCGAACTGGGCCAGCCGCCCGCCGGACAGGATCAGGCTGTCGGTCGCCATCACGCCCATGCCGCCGCCGTTGGTCAGGATGGCCAGCCGGTCGCCGGTGATCGGCGCGCCGGTGCCCAGCGTGCCCACCGCGTCGAACAGCTCGTCCAGGTCGGTGACGCGCAGGATGCCGGCGCGGCGGAAGGCGGCGTCATAGACCGCGTCGGACACCGCCAGCGCCCCGGTGTGGGAGGTGGACGCCTCCAGCGCCTCGTCCGTGCGGCCGGACTTGATGACGATCACCGGCTTCTGGCGGGCGGCGGAGCGCGCCGCCGACATGAACTTCCGCGCGTCGGTGATGCTCTCGATGTAGAGCAGGATGGCGCGCACGGTGGCGTCGCCGGCCAGATAGTCCAGCAGGTCGCCGAAATCGACGTCGGCCTTGTCGCCCATCGAGATCAGGTGCGAGAAGCCGATCCCCCGCGCCGTCGCCCAGTCGGCGATGGAGGTCACCACCATGGACGACTGCGCGACCAGCGCCACGTCGCCCTTCTTCGGGGTGACATGGCCGAAGCTGGCGTTCAGCCCGCGGCCCGGCACCATGATGCCCAGGCTGTTGGGGCCCAGCACGCGCATCAGGTGGGGCTTCGCCGCTTCGCGCAGGGTCTGCGTCTGCTCCTTGGAAAAGCCGCTGGAGATGACGATGGCCGCCTTGGTGCCGCGCTTGCCCAGCGCGTCGATGGTGGCGGGCACCGTGGCGGCGGGGGTGCAGATCACCGCCAGATCCGGCGTGGCCGGCAGGTCGTCCACCGTCTTGTAGGTCAGCACCCCTTCGACCGCGCGCTCGCTGGCGTTCACCGGCATGATCGGGCCGTCGAACCCGGCGTTGAAGAGATTTCGGGCCACCACGGCGCCGATGGTGTTCGGCTTGCGGGTCGCTCCGATCAGGGCGATCGAGGTGGGCTTGAACAGGCGGTCGAGGTTGCGAACGGTCATGGCCGGGTTCCGGGGGTTCGTCTCACACAGCAAGGCTCGAACAGCCGCCATTCCGGTAAAGATCGGACCGGGGCCGCCGACTTGCAATCAGTGGTATGGAGGCTAAGGAGGCAATCGCGGGACGGGAACGCGACCGATCGCCGCTTATGCTGCGGTGCAACATACACTTTGGTAATACCTTTGTACAGGCGCCCTTTGTCGCGCCCCCTCCTTACGGGATATTTCCGCCGCTCATCGGGGCTTGAGCGGGCCGGCGCGTTGCTCCACCCTGTTGGCGTTCCACAGAAAAACGGGGAGAGGGAGCCATGAAGGTCGGGATCGTCGGGGCCGGCGCGGTGGGCGCCACGGCGGGGTTCGCCATGGTGATGAGCGGTTCGGCCAGCGAAGTCGTGCTGGTGGACATGAACGAGAAGCTGGCGGCGGCCCAGGCGCAGGACATTGCGCACGCCGTGCCTTTCGCCCGCGCCGCCCAGGTGCGCCATGGCGGCTATGCGGCGCTGGCCGGGGCCGGGGTGGTGGTGCTGGCCGCCGGGGTGGCGCAGCGGCCCGGCGAGACGCGCCTGCAACTGCTGGAGCGCAACGCGGCGGTCTTCGGCGCCATCATCCCCTCGGTCCTGGCGGCGGCGCCCGACGCGATCCTTCTGGTGGCGACCAACCCGCTGGACGTGATGACGCAGATCGCCACCCGCATCTCCGGCCTGCCGCCGGCGCGGGTGATCGGCTCCGGCACCATCCTGGACACCGCGCGGTTCCGCGCGCTGCTGGCCGACCGGCTGGGGGTGACGGCCAAGTCGGTGCACGCCCATGTGGTGGGCGAGCACGGCGATTCGGAGGTTCTGCTGTGGTCCGGCGCCACCGTGGCCTGCCTGCCGGTGGACCGCGGCGCCGAGCGGCTGAAGCGCCCCCTGACGGCGGAGGACCGTGCGGCCATCGACGAGGGCGTGCGCCGCGCCGCCTACCACATCATCGACGGCAAGGGCCACACCGCCTTCGGCATCGCCGGCGGCCTGTCGCGCATCGTCGCGGCCATCGCGGGGGACGAGCGCGCGGTGCTGACCTGCTCCATCCTCAACGACGACGTGCTGGGCGTGCCGGACGTGGCCCTGTCGCTGCCGCGGGTGATCGGGGCCGGCGGCGTTCTGGAAACGGTGCTGCCCGACATGTCGGACGAGGAAACCGCGGCGCTGAAGCGCAGCGCGGAGATCCTGAAGGAGGCGGTGACGTCGGTGGAGAAATCTCTGCCGTGACGGGGTGAGGGGGTGCGGGATTCTCGTCGGGCAACAGGGTCTTCACGGATTTAAACACGGATTTCACGGAATTTTCTGTGCGTGTCCGGTGCATGTCCTTCCGGTTGTCACGCGCTGGGCAAGCTCAAATAAAAATCCGTGTAAATCCTGTTGCCCGACGAGAATCCCGAACCTCCGAACCCCGGCCCGCGTTGCAGGACCGGCCCCGCGGTGCGGAGCCGGCCCCTGCAACCCGTCCAGTCGATTTGCCTGTCAGACCACCGGGCCCGGCTGGCCCTTGTTGGCGGCGGCGGCGCGCTCGATGCCTTCCTGGATCTTCTTGGCGGCTTCCTGCTCGTCGCCCCAGCGCAGGATCTTCACCCACTTGTTCTTTTCCAGATCCTTGTAGTGCTGGAAGAAGTGGGCGATCTGCTCGGTGGTGATCTCCGGCAGGTCCTTGTAGGACTTCACGTTGCTGTAGAACGGGTGCAGCTTGTCGACCGGAACGGCCAGCAGCTTCTCGTCCTCGCCGCCCTCGTCCTCCATGTACAGCACACCGATCGGGCGCGAGCGCAGGACGGCGCCCGGGATGACCGAATGGCGGCCGACCACGCAGACGTCCACCGGGTCGCCGTCACCCGACAGGGTGTGCGGGATGAAGCCGTAGTTGCAGGGGTAGTACATGGCCGTGTGCAGGAAACGGTCGACGAACATCGCGCCCGACTCCTTGTCGATCTCGTACTTCACCGGCTCGCCGCGCAACGGGATCTCGATGACCACGTTCACGTCCCACGGGGCGTTCTTGCCGACCGGAACCTTGCTGAGATCCATGGAAACTATCCTTCGACTGCAAAAAGCGGGTTGCTCTGGATTGATGGCGCCGGCCAAAGCTCCGGACGCCGCGCGCGCGGAGTTTTAGGCAGATGCGTGCATAAGTCAAAGCCACTTGCGCAGGTGCGGCAAAGGGACGAGCCTTCGCCATGCCCTACGTCCTCCTTGCGCTGCTCTTTTTCGCCTTGCTTCCCCTTCCGGGGCGGGCCGATTCCCCGCGGAAGGCCGTCCACGCCATCGCCATGCACGGGGACCCGGCCTACCCGCCGGGCTTCGCGCATTTCGCCTACGTCAACCCCGACGCCCCGAAGGGCGGCACGCTGCGCCAGGCGGTGACCGGCGGCTTCGACACGCTGAACCCCCATGTGGTGAAGGGCATCCCCGCCCTTGGACTCGGTTTCGTCTTCGAAACGATGCTCGCGCGCTCGTGGGACGAGCCGTTTTCCCTCTATGGCCTGCTGGCCGAAAGCCTGGAGGTGCCGGAGGACCGGAGCGCCGCCACCTTCCATCTGAACCCCGCCGCGCGCTGGCACGACGGCACGCCCGTGACCGCCGCCGACGTGCTGTTCTCGCTGGAGGTCCAGCGCACCCACGGCACGCCGAACCGCCGCCAGTTCTACGCCAAGGTGACGGGCGCCGAGGCGCCGGACGGCCGCACCGTCCGCTTCGCCTTCGCCCCCGGCCCGGACGGTCGTTTCGACCGCGAAATGCCCCTGCTGATGGGGTTGATGCCGATCCATTCCAAGGCGTGGTGGGCGGGGCGGGACTTTGCCGCCACGACGCTCGACCCGCCGCTGGGCAGCGGCCCCTACCGGGTGAAACAGGCGGAGGCCGGGCGGCGTATCCTCTACGAACGGGTGACCGGTTACTGGGGGCGGGATCTGCCGTCGCGGCGCGGGCTGTTCAACGCCGACACGCTCGATTTCACCTACTACCGCGACGACTCGGTGGCGCTGGAGGCGTTCCTGGCCGGGCAGGGCGACGTGCGGCGCGAATCCGATCCCGCCAAATGGGCCACCGGCTACGACGGTCCGGCGCTGCGCGAGGGACGGATCGTGCTGGAGGAACTGCCGCACCGCCGCCCGGAGTTCGCCCGCGGCCTGATCTTCAACACCCGCCGCCCCCTGTTCCAGGACATCCGGGTGCGGCGGGCGCTGGGCCTCGCCACCGATTTCGCCTGGATCGGCAAGACCCTGTTCCATGGCGCGCTGGCCCGCACGGCGAGCTATTACCCGAATTCCGAACTGGCCGCACAGGGCCTGCCGGGGCCGGACGAAGCGGCGGTGCTGGAGCCCTTCCGCGACCGCCTGCCGCCGGAACTGTTCACCCAACCCTTCACCCTGCCGCAGACCGACGGCAGCGGGCCGGCGGGGGCGCGGGCCAACCTGCGCGAGGCGCTGCGCCTGCTGGGCGAGGCGGGCTGGCAGGTGCGCGGCGGGCGGCTGGTGGATGGGGCGGGGCGCCCCTTCGCCTTCGAAATCCTGCTGGGCAGCCCGGCGGACGAGCGGGTGGCGCTGGAATACGCCCGCTCGCTGGAGCGGCTGGGCATCGCCGCCACGGTGCGCACGGTGGACAACGCGCAGTACCAGGCGCGGCTAGACCATTTCGATTTCGACATGACCCTGCGCTGGTGGGTCTCCAGCCTCTCGCCGGGCAACGAGCAGCTTTACTATTACGGGAGCGACGCGGCGGACCAGCCGGGCAGCCGCAACTACGCCGGCATCCATGACCCGGTGGTGGACGCCATCGCCGCCTCCATCGCCGAAGCGCGGACGCGCGGGGACCTCGTGGCCCGTGTCCGTGCGCTCGACCGGGTGCTGCTGTGGGGCCATTACATGGTGCCGCTGTTCCACAGCCCGGTGGACCGCATGGCCCGCTGGTCGCGGCTGAAACACCCCGAGACGACGCCCCTCTACGGCCCGCTGGTCGAGTCCTGGTGGGTGGAAGACGGCGGCTGAGCCTTCACCGGTCCGCCATGAACCCGGTAGGCGTGCAGGACCACCTCCGCGACGGCGTCCAGATCCGCGAAGCGGTCGGTGTTGACGATCAGGTCGTATTGCAGCGGATCTTCATTGGAGACCTTGAAGAACTCCTTGAAATACTTGGCGCGTGCGGCGTTGACCCGCTGCACCTCGTGCAGCGCGTCGGCCACTTTGGCGGGATCGCCGCCGGCCAGACGGGCGGCGCAGATCTCGTCCGACCCGACGATGCGGACGCGGAAGCGCGGTGCCCCGCGCAGCAGCAGATGCGCCCCGCGCCCGACGATCACCCCGCCGCGGAAGGCGATGCCGTTGACCACGCGGGTCAGAAGCTTCTGGTATTCGGTCAGCGGGTCGTGCAGCCCCATCAGGCTGGCGTAGAGGAACATGCCCGCCCGCCCCGGCAGTTTTTCGTCGAGCTGGCGCATCAGCGCCGGATCGGACGTGGCCGTCGCCACCACGGCGTCGAGGATTTCCTTGTCGAAGCAGGACACCCCCAGCGACTCGGCCAGCCGCGCCGCGATCACCTCGCCGCCGGTGCCGTGGTCACGGGCGATGGTGACGACGGGAGGGGACGACTCCAGCGGGCCGCTGTGGGGCCGGTGCGGCTGAAGCTGGTCGGTCCGAACGTAGGTGAGGAGCGCCTGGAATTCATCGCGGGCCATGGCATCCCTCCGCAAGCGGTTGAGCCGCCTTCAGTGTCCGGCCCGGCGCCGATGCGGTCAAGAACGCCCAAGGAGGAGGGGCACGCCGCCGCACCCCTTCCGCGCCGTCGAAATCACACTTGGAATCAACCTACAGCACCCTCACCGCGATCACCGCCAGCAGGGCGACGATGATCCACAGGGCGATGCGCTCGCTCAGCCGGCGCTCCACCCAGCGGTCGAGCATGTGCTTGACCGAATGGGGGTGCAGGCGCAACCCGCCCTCGGCGATCTGGGTGGCGGCGCGTTCGGCCTGGCTCACCAGACTGGGGAGGCGGCGCACCGTCGACACCGCGGCCTCCAGATCGTCGAGAAGCTGCGCCTCCGGCCCGCGGTTCTCGCGCATCCAGTCCTCGATCAGCGGGCGCGCCAGCTCCCACATGTTGATGCTGGGATTGAGGAAGCGGCCCACGCCCTCCGCCGTCAGCATGCTCTTCTGAAGCAGGAGAAGCTGCGGCTGGGTCTCCATCTCGAACTGCTCGGTCACCGCGAAGAGCTGGGCGAGCAGCCGCCCGACCGAGATCTCGTTCAGCGGTTTGTTCTGCAACGGTTCGCCGATGGCGCGGCAGGCCTGGGTGAAGACCTCGATCGACTGGTGGCGGGGGACGTAGCCCGCCTCGAAATGCACCACCGCGACGCGGCGGTAGTCGCCGGTCAGGAAGCCGATCAGCATGTCGGCCAGATAGGTCCGCGTCGCCCGGTCCAGCCGGCCCATGATGCCGAAATCGACGGCGGTGATGTTGCCGTCGTGGGTCACGAACAGGTTGCCGGGGTGCAGGTCCGCGTGGAAGAAGCCGTCGCGGAACACCTGGTTGAAGAAGCTGGCCGACGCCTTCGCCAGGATCTCGTCGCGGTCGAAGCCGGCGGCGTCCAGCTTCTCCGATTCGTCCACCTTGAAGCCGCGGATGCGCTCCAGCGTCAGGACGCGGCGCGCCGTGCGGTCCCAGTCGATGGCCGGCACGTTGAAGGTGGGGTCGTCCTTGAAGTTTTCCCCCAGCTCCGACGCCGCCGCGGCTTCCATCCGCAGCTCCATCTCCAGGCGGGAGGTGCGGGCGAAGGTGTCCACCACCTCGCGCGGGCGCAGCCGCTTCAGCTTGGGCATGACCATGACGGCCAGCTCGGCCAGCCAGTAGAACAGGTCGATGTCCCGCTCGAAGGCGTTTTCGATGCCGGGGCGCAGCACCTTCACCGCGACCTCCCGCCCCTCGGCGGTGACGGCGAAATGCACCTGCGCGATGGAGGCGGCGGCGACCGGAACCTCGTCGAAGCTGCGGAACAGCGTCGCGATGGGGGCGCCCAGCTCCTCCTCGACGATGGCGCGGGCCTGGGCGCCGGGGAAAGGCGGCAGCTTGTCCTGAAGCTCGGCCAGATCCAGCGCCATCCGCTCGCCGACGAGGTCGGAACGGGTGGACAGGAGCTGCCCCAGCTTGATGTAGGTCGGCCCCAGATCGGCCAGCGCGCGGGCCAGCCGCTGGCCGACGCGGCCCGGCTCCTTGGCGTTGCCGACCCAGCGCCAGAACAGCGCGAAGCCGGGGGCGGTCTGCGGCAGCGTTTCCGGCAGCGCGTTGTAGCGCGCCAGCGTGCGGCCGATCACGAAGAGGCGGCCGATGTTTCGGGCGGTCCGGAACAGCATCCGGTCAGATCCGCCAGCCGGAATGGATGGCGGCGATGCCGCCCGTCAGGTTGCGCACGCGCACCGCGCCGAAGCCCGCGGCCTCGATGCGCTTGACCAGCGCCTGCTGCTCGGGGAAGCGGCGGATGCTCTCCGCCAGATAGCGGTAGCTGTCCTCGTCCCCCGCCACCATGCGGCCCAGCCGCGGCAGCACCTGGAAGGAATAGACGTCGTAGATCTCGCGCAGCACCGGAAGGACCACGTGGCTGAACTCCAGGCAGAAGAACTTTCCACCGGGCTTCAACACGCGGTGCGCCTCGGAAAGCGCGGCGTCGATGCGCGTGACGTTGCGCAGGCCGAACGCGATCGTGTAGGCGTCCACCGAACGGGAGGCGATCGGCAGCTTCTCCGCGTCGCCGACGGTCCAGTTCACCCCGGTCAGCAGGTTCCGGTCATAGGAGCGGTCGCGCCCGACCCGGACCATCGCCTCGGTGATGTCGCAGACCACCGCCCGCCCGCCGCCGCGCTGCAGGAAGCGGAAGGCGATGTCGCCGGTGCCGCCCGCCACGTCCAGCAGCGTCATGTCGGCCTTGGGCGCCACCATCTCCATCAGCGTGTCCTTCCACAGCCGGTGGATGCCGCCCGACATCAGGTCGTTCATCAGGTCGTAGCGCCCGGCCACGCTGTCGAAGACGGCGCGGACGAGGCCGGACTTGGCGTCGGGGTCGACGGGGCGGTACCCGAACCAGTTCCCTTCGGCCCCGGCGGAGACGCCGGTGGCCGGGCCGGTGGCCGGATTTGCGGGCTGGGACGGGGCGGAGGGGGTGCGCGGATCGGTCATGGCGCGCAACATAGCGCGCGGCCTGGGCTTGCGCCAGCCGGGGCGTTGCCGTGCCGCACCCCCGGCGCGCGGTTTTTGCGGGCTTGACCCCGCGCCCCGCCTTCGTCACGGTGCCCCGGTTGAAGACGGGGGGACCATGG
The DNA here is from genome assembly GCF_030849505.1 of Azospirillum isscasi. Lineage (GTDB taxonomy): Bacteria > Pseudomonadota > Alphaproteobacteria > Azospirillales > Azospirillaceae > Azospirillum > Azospirillum isscasi. The sequence continues at coordinate 26,529 of NZ_JAUJFI010000075.1, forward strand.
CCACGCTGCAGGAAGCCCTGCTGATCGCCTTCGACCTCCAGCGGGAGGGGCGCTTCGCCGAGGCCGACTCGGTCTACGGGCAGATCCTCGACGCCCTTCCCGGCCATCCGCCGGCCCTTCATCTGCGCGGCCTCCTGCTTGCCCAATGCGGGCGGCTGGAGGAGGGCTGCGCGCTGGTCGGGCAGGCCATCGCCGGAGACGGCCTTCAGGGCGGCGCCCAGCCCGACATGCACGCCAACCACGCCAGCCTGCTGGAGGCGCTGGGCCGCTTCGGCGCGGCGGCGGAGGCGCTGGCCCGGGCCGCCGCCCTCGATCCGGAGCGCGTGGCGCTTCTCAACAATTTCGCGGTGCGCCGGCTGGCCGCCGCCG
>NZ_JAUJFI010000076.1 GCF_030849505.1 Azospirillum isscasi
AACGCCGGGTCGGAGAGCGGCAACATCGGCAGCCTCAACCCCACCAGCACCGTCCGCAAGGGACCCAAGACGTAAGACTCGATCGAAAGCGGTAAAGACCGACCTTAATAAAAAACAAAGCCCCCCGGAAAAATCGGGGGGCGGTTCCAAACGACTGCACAGAATCCCAACGTTACGAAGAACCAAGCGTGATACGAGAGGGGAGGGCGGACATGGACACGGCCATCGTCGCCAAAGACGACAAGAAAAGGCGCGCCATCCATCCCGGTTCGGGGCGCCGGAACACCCGGCCCCAGCCGAAGGGCCGGCAGGTCGATCCGGCGGCTCTGGCGGAGGTGCAGGCGCTTCTCGGCGACCGGTCCCGGCAGCGGGATCTGCTGATCGAGCATCTGCACCTGTTGCAGGACACCCATCACGGCCTTCATGCCCGCCACCTCGCGGCGCTGGCCCACGAGATGCGGCTGGCCCTGGTGGAGGTGTACGAGGTGGCGTCCTTCTACGCCCACTTCGACATCGTGATGGACGGGGAGGAAGCCCCTCCGCCCGTGACCGTCCGGGTCTGCGACAGCCTGTCCTGCTGCATGGCCGGCGGCGAAAAGCTGCTCGACGAGCTGCGGGCCGCCGGTATGGGTCCGGACGTCCGGGTGGTGCGCGCGCCCTGCATGGGCGCCTGCCACAACGCCCCGGCGGTGGCCATCGGCCACGCCCTGCACGAGAACGCCACGGTGGAGAGCGTGGTGCAGGCCGTGGTGAACGGCGACACCCATCCGCACCTCCCCACCTATGTCAGCCTGGAGCAATACAAGGCGGAGGGCGGCTACCGCCTGCTGTCCGACTGTCTGGCGGGCAACGTCCCGGTGGACGACATCCTCGGCAAGCTGGAAGGGGCCAACCTGCGCGGCCTCGGCGGCGCCGGCTTCCCCACCGGGCGCAAGTGGCGCTTCGTCCGCCACGAGCCCGGCCCCCGCCTGATGGCGGTGAACGGCGACGAGGGCGAGCCCGGCACCTTCAAGGACCGCTATTATCTGGAGAACGATCCACACCGCTTCCTGGAAGGCATGCTGATCGGCGCCTGGGTGGTGGAGGCGACCGACGTTTACATCTATCTGCGCGACGAGTACCCGCACATCCGCGAGGTGCTGGAGCGCGAGATCGCGCGGGTGGAGCAGGCGGGCCTTTCCGGGCACACCCGCATCCATCTGCGGCGCGGCGCCGGGGCCTACATCTGCGGCGAGGAGTCCGCGATGCTGGAGAGCATCGAGGGCAAACGCGGCCTGCCGCGGCACAAGCCGCCCTTCCCGTCGGTCGTCGGCCTGTTCGGGCGTCCGACCCTGATCAACAACGTGGAGACGCTGTTCTGGATCCGGGACATCCTTGAGAAGGGCGCGGACTGGTGGGGAAGCCACGGGCGCAACGGCCGCAAGGGCCTGCGCAGCTACTCCGTCTCCGGCCATGTGAAGGAGCCCGGCGTGAAGCTGGCCCCCGCCGGCGTCACCATCCGCGAGCTGATCGACGAGTATTGCGGCGGCATGGCCGACGGCCACACGCTGAAGGGCTATCTGCCCGGCGGCGCGTCGGGCGGCATCCTGCCCGCCAGCATGGACGACATTCCGCTGGATTTCGGCACGCTGGAGCAGCACGGCTGCTTCATCGGTTCCGCCGCGGTGGTCGTGCTGTCGGACCAGGACGACATGCGCAAGGTCGTGCGCAACCTGCTGGACTTCTTCGAGGACGAAAGCTGCGGCCAGTGCACGCCCTGCCGCGTCGGCACGGAGAAGGCGGTGGCGCTCATCAAGCAGCCGGTGTGGGACGAGCCGCTTCTGACGGAACTCGCCCGGCTGATGGGCACGGCGTCGATCTGCGGCCTGGGTCAGGCCGCGATGAACCCACTGAAGAGCGCGCTGAAGCATTTCCGCGACGATCTGCGCGGGGAGGTCCGGTGATATGAGCGACCGCATCCTGTTCAACCTCGACGGCGAGATGGTCGAGGCCCACCCCGGTGAAACCATCTGGCAGGTCGCCAACCGCCTGGGCACCGAGATCCCGCATCTCTGCTACGCCGACGAGCCGGGCTACCGCGCGGACGGCAACTGCCGCGCCTGCATGGTCGAGGTCGATGGCGAGCGCGCCATGTCGGCGTCCTGCGTGCGCCACCCGACGCCGGGCATGCGCGTCCGCACGGCCAGCGAGAACGCCAAGTTCGCCCGCAAGATGGTCATCGAGATGCTGGTCGCCGACCAGCCGAAGCGGGAGGAGGCCCACGACCCCGACAGCAAGTTCTGGCGCTGGGCCGACCGGCTGGAGGTCGCCGAAAGCCGCTTCCCCAGCCGGGAGCACGCGCCGAAGCCCGACTTCAGCCATCCGGCCATGGCGGTGCAGCTCGACGCCTGCATCCAGTGCAACCTGTGCGTCCGCGCCTGCCGCGAGGTCCAGGTCAACGACGTGATCGGCATGGCACTGCGCGGCCACAAGGAGACGATCGTCTTCGACTTCGCCGACCCGATGGGCGACAGCACCTGCGTCGCCTGCGGCGAGTGCGTCCAGGCCTGCCCGACCGGCGCGCTGATGCCGAAGACCCAGGTGGACCTGAACAGCGGCGTCTTCGCCGCCGCTCCGGACCGCCAGGTGGACAGCGTCTGCCCCTATTGCGGCGTCGGGTGCCAGCTCACCTACAACATCAAGGACGAGAAGCTGCTGTCGGTGACGGGCCGCGACGGTCCCGCCAACAAGAACCGGCTGTGCGTGAAGGGCCGCTTCGGCTTCGATTACATCCACCACCCGCACCGCCTGACCAAGCCGCTGATCCGCAAGGAGGGCGTGTCCAAGCACGACGTGGACATCGACCCGCTCGACCCGCTGACCCATTTCCGCGAGGCGAGCTGGGAGGAGGCCCTGGAGGTCGCCACCGCGGGCCTGCGCAAGATCCGCGACGAGCGGGGCGGCTCGGCGCTTGCCGGCTTCGGCTCGGCCAAGGGCTCGAACGAGGAAGCCTACCTGTTCCAGAAGCTGGTGCGCGTCGGCTTCGGCACCAACAACGTCGACCATTGCACCCGTCTGTGCCACGCCTCCTCGGTGGCGGCGCTGATCGAGGGCATCGGGTCGGGCGCCGTGACGGCTCCCTTCATGGCGGCCAAGGACGCCGAGGTGATCGTCGTCATCGGCTCCAACCCGACGGAGAACCACCCGGTCGCCGCGACCTTCTTCAAGAACGCGGCCAAGCGCGGCGCCAAGCTGGTCATCATGGACCCGCGCGGGCAGGTGCTGAAGCGCCACGCCACCCACATGCTCCAGTTCAAGCCGGGCCGCGACGTGCCCATGCTGAACGCGATGCTGAACGTCATCATCAGCGAAGGGCTGTACGACGCGCAGTATGTGGCCGAGCACACCCAGGACTTCGAGGAGCTGCGCGCCCACATCGCCAGCTACACCCCGGAGGCCATGGAGCCGATCTGCGGCATCCCGGCGGAGCAGCTCCGCGAGGTCGCCCGGCTCTACGCCACCTCCAAGGGCTCGATCATCTTCTGGGGCATGGGCGTGTCGCAGCACACCCACGGCACCGACAACGTGCGCTGTCTGATCGCCCTGTCGCTGGTCACCGGCCAGATCGGGCGCCCCGGCACCGGCCTGCACCCGCTGCGCGGCCAGAACAACGTCCAGGGCGCCTCCGACGCCGGCCTGATCCCGATGATGTTCCCGGACTACCGCCCGGTGGACGACCCGGAGGTCCACGCTTTCTACGAGGATTTCTGGGACACCAAGCTGGACTCCAAGCGCGGCCTGACGGTCGTGGAGATCATGGACGCCATCCATGCCGGCTCGCTGCACGGCATGTATGTGATGGGCGAGAACCCCGCGATGTCCGACCCGGACGTGGAGCACGCCCGCGACGCGCTCGCCAAGCTCGATCATCTGGTGGTGCAGGACCTGTTCCTGACCGAGACGGCCAAATACGCCGACGTGGTTCTGCCCGCCTCGGCCTGGCCGGAGAAGACCGGCACGGTGACCAACACCAACCGCCAGGTCCAGCTCGGCCGCCAGGCCCTGCCGCCTCCGGGCGAGGCCCGGCAGGATCTGTGGATCGTCAACGCGATGGCCCGCGGCCTGGGTCTGGACTGGAACTACGAGCATCCGCGCGACGTGTTCCGGGAGATGAAGGGGGCGATGCCGTCGCTCGACAACATCACCTGGGAGCGGCTGGAGCGCGAGCGCTCGGTCACTTACCCCAGCCTGTCCGCGGACGATCCGGGCCAGGAGATCGTGTTCGGCGATGGCTTCCCCACGGCCTCGGGCCGCGGGCGTCTGGTCCCCGCCGACGTGATCCCGCCGGCGGAGGAGCCGGACGCGGAGTTCCCGATGGTGCTGACCACCGGGCGCCAGCTCGAACACTGGCACACCGGCTCGATGACCCGGCGCGCCCAGGTTCTGGACGATCTGGAGCCGGAGGCGGTGGCCTACATGAGCCCGGCGGACCTGCGGCGGATGGGCGCCAAGGGCGGCGACCGCATGAAGGTCACCACCCGGCGCGGCACCATCGAGCTGAAGGCGCGGTCGGACTACAACGTTCCGTCCGGGCTGGTGTTCGTGCCCTTCTGCTACGCCGAGGCGGCGGCCAACGTGCTGACCAACCCGAAGCTGGACCCCTACGGGAAGATTCCCGAGTTCAAGTTCGCCGCGGCCCGGATCGAGCCGGCGGCATAGCCAACCGGCGGCCCCCAGCCCCCGCAACGGGGCCGGAGGCCGCCACACCCGAGGACGACAACGGCGCGGAAACAGCGCCGGACGATTTCGAGAGGGATGGGACGATGAAGACGCAAGCGCTGATGATGGCTCCCCCGGCCCTGCGGGCCGAAGGCCGCGCGGACACGGTGGACCGTGCGGCGAAGGGCAATCTGGTGCAGTCGCTGTCGCGGGCACTGAGCATCATGACCATCCTCGGCCAGTCGGACAGCCCGATGAGCCTGACCGCGGTGGCCGAAGCCGCGCAGCTTTCGCCGTCCACCGCGCACCGTCTGCTGACCACCCTCCAGGAGGAGCGCTATGTGCGCTTCGACCAGGGCAAGCGCGGCTGGGCGGTGGGGGTGCAGGCCTACATGACCGGCACCGGCTTCCTGAAGACGCGCAGCCTGCTGGACGTCGCCCGCCCGCGCATGCGCCGGCTGATGGAGGAGACCAGCGAAGTGGTGAATCTGGCCGTGGAGGAGAACGGCGAGGCCATCTATCTGCACCGCGTCGGCGGTCCGCGCGTCGCCCAGGCGGCGCTGCCCGTCACCGACCGCACGCTGCTGCACTGTTCCGCGGTGGGCAAGGCGCTGCTGGCCGGCATGCCGGACACGCGGGTGCAGAGCATCGTGACCCAGCGCGGCATGCGCCAGTTCACCCGCACCACCGTGTCGTCGATCCCGGCGCTGCACCGGGAACTGACCCTGACGCGGGACCGCGGCTATGCCGTGGACCAGGAGGAACGGGTCAGCGGCCTGCACTGCGTCGCCGCGGCGATCTACGACGAGCAGGCCCGCGTCATCGGCGCCCTGTCCCTGTCCAGCACCAACCGGCGCCTGGACGACGCCCGCGTCGTGGCCTTCGGCGAGATGGTCAAGCGCACCGCGGCGGCGGTCACGGCGGAGATCGGCGGACGTTTCCCGGTCTGAACCGGACAACCCTTACGGAATTCGAATTCGCGCCGGCCGGGAGGCGCGATCCGCCCCGATCCGCACATCCTTCGGATTGGGTCGAGGCGGCTGTTACCCCGGTATTTCCTTCCTGTCACGTAGTGCTGCCCTGAAGAAACTGGACCGCGCCTGCCATGGCGCGGTCTTTTTTTTGGCAAAATACTTAGTTTCCGCAATGTGGAAACCTGAGATTCCCTTGTTGCGAACCGCCGATGACTCAGGCATTATTCTTCTTACACAGGGTTCATCACCCTTTGTATCGGGCGGGTTGTTGCTCCGCATTTATGCGAGCCTCTCGGATACTGGCCGTGCTGGAAACAGCACGGCCTTTTTATTGCCGGAGAGAGGCCGATGGGGGAGGTTATGCTGCGATGCGGCAAAACAGCGCGGGCATCAGCGTGGATCGAGCAGGCGCGGGCCGGGACCGTCCTCCGACAGCTCGTCCCAGGGGTTGCGCAGCGGGCATTCGCCGAGCGACAGGCAGCCGCAGCCGATGCAGTTTTCCAGCCCGTCGCGCAGTCTGGTGAGCACGGCGATGCGCTCGTCCAGATCGGTCTTCCAGGCCGCGGACAAGCGTTTCCAATCCTCTGCGGTGGGGGCGCGCTCGTCGGGCAGGGCCTTCAGCGCCTCCGCGATGGTGGCCAGGGGAACGCCCAGACGCTGCGCCACCTTGATGACGGCGATGCGCCGGAGCACGTCGCGGTGGAAGCGGCGCTGGTTTCCGCCGCTCCGCCAGCTCGTGATCAGCCCCTTTGATTCGTAGAAGTGGATGGTGGACACTGCCACACCGGAGCGTTCCGCGACCTCGCCCACGGTCAGGTCTTTGCCCATCTGGGCGGGATCGAGAATCGGCAACGCCGGGCCTCCCTTGGGGTTCGGAACCTCTTGACCTCAAGTGAAGTTGAGGTTTTAGCCTGAGAGAGTCAACCGCGCGCCGCATCGAGGGTAGCTTATGATTTCACCGACCTCCGTCGACTGGACTTCGCTCAACACCCTGCGCGCCACGCCGGGGCCGGAGGTGACGGCTCTGCCGGCCTCGTTCCTGTCGATCACCAGGGCCGCGAACCTGAAGCCGGCGGTCGTCCGCCCGGTGCTGGACGGCCTGCTGCGCCAGGGCTTCGTGCGCGAATACGAAACCCAGTACGGCAAGGCCTACGCCCGCACGCCGGAGGGCAACCAGCGCATCCGTGAAGTGAGGGAGTGGCTGCGGTAAGGTTCCGGATTTTTGGGGACAGCAAATTCTTCACGGATTTAAACACGGACAACACGGATTTTTCTTTGGCTTGCCCAGTGGTTTCCGACCGGGAAGGCATGCGCTGCGCACGAATGGAAAGATCCGTGAAATCCGTGAAGCCCCTGTTGTCCGACGAGAATCCGACCCCTGCACAAAAAAGGACGGCGCCCCTTTCGGGAGCGCCGTCTTCGTAAGGCATGCCGTCAGACTGTCGGGGACCCGGTTACACGACCTTGTTGGCGTGCAACTCGGCGATCTGATCCTTGCTGTAGCCGAGGCTGGCCAGGATCTCGTCGGAATGCTCGCCCAGCAGCGGCGACCCGGTGACCTCGACGGTCATGTCCGAGAACTTGATCGGGCTGCCGACCGTCAGGTACTTGCCGCGCGCCTTGTGATCGACCTCGACGATCGTGCCGCTCTTGCGGAGCGACGGGCAATCGGCGATCTCCTTCATGGTCAGCACCGGCGCGCAAGGGATGTCGAACTTGCGCAGGATGTCGACCGCCTCGTACTTCGTCTTGTCGGCCAGCCAGCCTTCGATGAAGGCGAAGATGTCGAAGATCTTGTCCTGGCGCGCCTGGGCGGTGTTGTAGGCCGGATCGTCGATCCATTCCGGCTTGCCCAGCGCCTTGCAGATCGGTGCCCAGGCGTGACCCTGGATGGTGAAGTAGATGTAGGCGTTCGGATCGGTCTCCGCGCCCTTGCACTTCAACACCCAGCCCGGCTGGCCGCCGCCGCCGGCGTTGCCGCCGCGCGGAACCACGTCGGAGAACTCGCCGTGCGGGTACTGCGGGTATTCCTCCAGGTAGCCGACGCGGTCGAGGCGCTGCTGGTCGCGCAGCTTGACGCGGCACAGGTTGATGACCGAGTCCTGCATCGACACGGCGACCTTCTGGCCCTTGCCGGTCTTCGAACGGCCCATGAGCGCGGTCAGGATGCCGATGGCCAGATGCATGCCGGTGTTGCTGTCGCCGAGAGCAGCGGCGCTGACGGTCGGCGGGCCGTCCCAGAAGCCGGTGGTGGAGGCCGCACCGCCGGCGCACTGGGCGACGTTCTCGTAGACCTTCAGGTCCTCGTAATGGTGGCCGTCGCTGAAGCCCTTCACCGAGGCGACGATCATGCCCGGGTTCAGCTCGTTGATGCGCTCCCAGGTGAAGCCCATGCGGTCGAGCGCGCCCGGAGCGAAGTTCTCCACGAGGACGTCGGATTCCCTGATCAGCTTCTCAAGGACTTCCTTGCCCGCCTGGGTCTTGGTGTCCAGGGTCAGCGAGCGCTTGTTGCTGTTCAGCATCGTGAAGTAGAGCGCGTCCGCGTCGGGAATGTCGCGGAGCTGGTTGCGGGTCACGTCGCCGGAACCCGGCCGCTCCACCTTGATGACGTCCGCGCCGTACCAGGCGAGGAGCTGCGTGCAGGCGGGACCGGCCTGAACGTGCGTGAAGTCGATGATCTTGATCCCTTCGAGCGGCTTGCTCATGGCTCGTTTACTCCCTCTCACTTATTGCGGTGCCGTTGTTGAGCACTGGGCAACACGGACAAACTGGCGGGATGGGTTACTGGCTTGCTGACTCCAGCTCCGACAGGCGGCGGCGGAGCTTGCGCTCCTCGGCCCAGCGGCTGGTCTCGTCGCGGATGATGGCGACGATCCCGGTCACCGTGCCGTCCGGCGCGGTCAGCAGGGCGACCGTGAAGGCGATGGACAGGGCGTGCCCGTCCTTGTGCAGGGCCGGGACGCGCAGCACGTCGCTGCCGTAGCGCGTCTGGCCCGTGCGCATGGTGTTGGCGTAGCCGTCCCAATGGCGCTGGCGCTGGCGTTCCGGGATGATGATGTCGAGCGACCGGCCCATCGCTTCGCTTTCCGGGAAGCCGAACATCCGCTCGGCCGCCGGATTCCACAGAGTAATGGCGCCCTCCGCGTTGGACACGACGATGGCGTCCCCGGCGGCCATTACGAGCTGTGCGAAATCGATTGTTGCGTTCATGGAAGAACTCGCTCCGGCATCGAACCCGGACCTTCCGGCGCTTCCGCGTTTTCTTGAAAAACACGTCCGCGCCTTCGGCCTTGCACTTCGTTTCCGAAGCGCGATGGGATGTGAGATACCGTATACCAGATGCGAAATGCCTGGCAAGCTCTTTTGTGCGTTAGGCGAACTAATCGCGCTGCGGACCTTTCGCGGCGCGTGTTTCCGATCGGCACGGATGGGCGGCCGGGCGCACGCTCGTCACCGTTGAACCGGCGGATGATCGTCTCTGGCAAAAGTGGCCGTCCGGTTTTCGGTGTGCCAAGATGACCGACCGTCCCTGTACCGGGGCGGCGGCTCGGACAGGGTGGGGGCATGAAAGGGCGTTTCAGAACCAAGATCATCGTCGGCATGACCGCGGTCCTGGCCGTGGGGGCGGCGGCGGTCACCTCCGTTTCCCTGTTCCTGTCGCGCGACGCGGCGGAGCGGGCGGTCACGACCCTGGTGGCCGAAACCGCCGACCACCACGGCGCGCGGGTGGCCGCCGACATCTCCGCCGCCCTGGCCGACGCCCGCTCCGCCGCCGCGCTGGTGGAGGTGGAGCGCTCCACCGGCGCCCCGCGCCGGGAGACCGTCAACCGCTATCTCAACCGCCTGATGGCGGTCGGCCCGCTCTACGCCGGGGTGTGGGTGGACATGGCCGACGACGGGTTCGACGGGCGCGACCGTGAGGTCGCCGGGTTGGACCGCGCCGGCGAAATCCTGGGCCTGCCCGGCACCGGGCGGATGAGCCTGCTGTGGCTGCCCGGCCCGAAGGCCGACGACAGCGAGGGCTATCCCTTCTCCGACGTGAAGGAGAAGGAATATTACCGGACCGCCGCCGCCGCCGGGAAGCCGGTGCTGACCGAACCCTATCTGGACGATCTGACCAAGACGCTGATGACCAGCGCCGCCGCGCCGGTGAAGGACGGCGACCGGGTCATCGGCGTCGCCGGCGTCGACCTGACGCTGAGCGGCCTGACCGATCTGGTCCGCCGGGTGAAGCCCTACGGCGACGGCCACGCGGCGGTGCTCACCGGCGCCGGGGTCTATGTGGCCCATCCCGACGCCGGCCGCCTGTCCCGGAGCGCCGACGACCTGCCGGAGGACGCGCGCCGCGCCATCGCCGAGGGGCGGGCTTACGACGGCGTCGTCACGCTCGACGGCGCTCCCTATTACCTGCGCCTGTCGCCGGTGCGCTTCACCGGCGCGGACGGCGCATGGTCGTTCCTGGTCGCCGCGCCGCAGGCCAGCGTGATGGCCGACGCCAACCGGCTGACCCTGTTGACGGTCCTGGTCGGGGCGGGCTGCATCCTGCTTGGCGGGCTGGTGGCGTGGCGGGTGGGTGACGGCATCGCCCGCCCGATCGCCGGGCTGACCGCCACCATGGACCGGCTGGCCGCGGGCGATCTGGACGCCGCCATTCCCGGCGCCGACCGCAAGGACGAGGCGGGCGCCATGGCCCGCGCGGTCGGGGTGTTCAAGCAGGGGCTGGTGCAGGCCCGCGATCTGGGCCGCCAGCAGGAGACGGAATGGCGCGCCAGGGAGGCGCGGACCGCCACCCTGCTGGATCTGCAACGCGGGTTCGAGGAGCGGGCGGGCGGCCTGACCGGGGCGCTGGCGTCCGCCGCGCAGCAGCTCGAATCCACCGCCCGTGCCCTCGCCGGCATCGCCGAGCAGACCCATGGCCGGTCGGAGCGGATGACGCTCTCCGCCCACTCCGCCGCGGACAACGTGCAGACCGCCGCCGCCGCGACCGAGGAACTGTCGGCCTCGGTGGGGGAGATCGGGCAGCAGGTGGGCGAGTCCGCCCGCATCGCCGAAGCGGCGGTGGCCGACGTGAAGCGCGCCGACGCGGCGGTCGTCGTGCTGGCCGACAGCGCGGAGCGGATCGGCGCCGTCGTCGGGCTGATCAACGACATCGCGGGCCAGACCAACCTTCTGGCGCTGAACGCCACCATCGAGGCGGCGCGGGCGGGGGAGGCCGGCAAGGGTTTCGCCGTCGTGGCGAGCGAGGTCAAGAGCCTGGCGAACCAGACGGCCAAAGCGACCGAGGACATCGTCGGCCAGATCAAGGGCGTCCGCGACGCGACGGGCGAGGCGGTGGCGGCGGTGCGCGGCATCAGCCAGACCATCGCCCAGGTCAGCCGCATCGCGTCCGGCATCGCGGCGGCGGTGGATCAGCAGTCCGCCGCCACCCGCGACATCGCCCGCAGCGTCCTTCAGGCCGCCGACGGCGCCCGCGAGGTCAGCGGCGGCATGGGCGAGATCAGGGCCGGGGCGGGCGACACGGACGTGGTCGCCGAACAACTCCTGTCCGCCGCCGCCGGTGTGGCCAGCCAATCCACGGAACTGGCCCGCGAAATCGACCGCTTCATCGCCGGCGTCCACAAGGCGTGATCCGGGGGGCGTGAACCGCCGGTCCTTCCCCCTCCCGGAGCGGGAGAGGGGAAGGGCTGCGGGACGTTACGTCGCCCGTGCCGTGGGCAGGGTGAAGGACACCGACTCCGGGCGGCCCGGCAGGGAGAGCTGGGCCTCCACCGGGGCGCAGCGGCTGACCACCGCGCCGCGGCGCAGGACGCACAGGCGGGTGGCGCGGGTGCGGATGGCCTCCACCGGGTCGGCGGCCTGGAGCACCACCAGATCGGCGTGGCAACCCACCTCCAGCCCGTAGCCGTCGAGGTGCAGCAGCTTGGCCGGGGCCTCCGTCACCGCGCGGAAACAGGCCAGCATCCCGTCGTAGCCGGTCATCTGCCCGACATGCAGGCCCATATGCGCGACCTCCAGCATGTCGCCGGAGCCGAGCGGGTACCAGGGGTCCATCACGCAATCGTGGCCCAGCGCCACCGTCAGGCCGGCGGCCATCAGCTCCGGCACGCGGGTCATGCCGCGGCGCTTGGGATAGGTGTCGTGGCGGCCCTGGAGCGTGATGTTGATCAGCGGGTTGGCGATGACGCCGAGCCGGGCCTCCGCCATCAGCGGGATCAGCTTGGAGACGTAGTAGTTGTCCATGGAATGCATGGAGGTGAGGTGCGAGCCGGTGACCCGGCCCTGCATCCCCAGCCGCTGCGTCTCGTAGGCCAGCGTCTCGACATGGCGGGACAGCGGGTCGTCGGACTCGTCGCAATGCATGTCCACCAGCAGCCCACGCTCCGCCGCGATCCCGCAGAGCAACTTCACGGAGGCGGCACCGTCGGCCATCGTCCGCTCGAAATGCGGGATGCCGCCCACCACGTCCACGCCCATGTCGAGGGCGCGGCGAAGCAGGTCCAGCGCGCCGGGGGAGCGCAGAACCCCGTCCTGCGGGAAGGCGACCAGTTGCAGGTCAAGATAGGGGGCGACGCGCCGTTTGACCTCCAGCAGGGATTCCACGGCCAGCAGGCGCGGGTCGCAGACGTCCACATGGCTGCGGATCGCCAGCAGGCCGCGCGCCACCGCCCAGTCGCAATAGGCCAGCGCCCGCTCCACGATGGCGTCCTGGACGAGCTGCGGCTTCAGCTCGCCCCACAGCGCGATGCCCTCCAGCAGCGTGCCCGAGCGGTTGACCCGCGGCAGGCCGTAGCTGAGCGTCGAATCCATGTGGAAGTGCGAATCGACGAAGGGCGGCGTGACCAGCCGGCCCGTGGCGTCGATCTCCTCCCCGGCGGGGCCGGGCAGGTCCTTGTCCACCGCGGCGATGCGGCCCTCGCGGACGCCGATGTCCATGCCGGTGCGGCCATCGGGCAGCGTGGCGCGGCGCAGGATCAGATCGAACATCAGCGTTCTCCTTTGCGGTACGGGATCATCAGCGCCCGCGGGTAGGAGGCGCGGCGCGCCACCAGCACCAGCGCCAGGATGCTCAACAGGTAGGGCATCATCAGGAAAAGCTGGTAGGGCAGAACGCCCCCCGCCACCTGCTGAAGCCGCAATTGCAGCGCGTCGAAGGCGGCGAACAGCACCGCCCCCAGCAGCGCCTTGCCGGGCCGCCAGGAGGCGAAGACCACCAGCGCGATGCAGATCCAGCCGCGCCCGTTGACCATGTTGAAGAAGAAGGCGTTGAAAGCCGACAGGGTGAGGAAGGCCCCGGCCAGCGCCATCAGCGCGCTTCCCGCCACCACCGCGCCGACGCGGACCGCGGTGACGCTGAGGCCCTGGGCCTCCGCCGCCGCCGGATTCTCGCCGACCATCCGCACCGCCAGCCCGACCGGCGTGCGGTAGAGGACGTAGGCGACCACGCCCACCAGGATCAGCGCCATGTAGGTCATCGGCGTCTGGGCCAGGGCGCCCGGCAGGTCCAGCGGCTGGAACGGCTCGACGGTCGGCGGGGTGCTCGCCTGCGGCAGGACGAGGCGGTAGACGAAGTAGGACAGGCTGGTGCCCAGCAGCGTCACGCCGATGCCCGCCACATGCTGCGACAGGCCCAGCGGCACCGTCAGGGTGGCGTGCAGCAGGCCCATCAGCCCGCCGCACAGCGCCGCCACCAGCACGCCGGTCCACAGGTCGGCGCCCTGGTAGACGGCCATCCAGCCGGCCATGGCGCCCAGCGTCATGATGCCCTCGATGCCGAGGTTCAGCACGCCCGCCCGCTCGCACAGAAGCTCGCCCAGCGTGCCCAGGATGTAGGGGGTGGCGATGCGCAGCACCGCCGTCCAGAAGGCGGCGGAGACCAGGATGTCGAGGATCGTTTGAAACAGCTCCATGGCGCTCACCCCCGCCGCAGCCGGTAGCGCGTCAGCAGCCCGGCGACCAGCATGCACAGCAGGCTGGCGGCGACGAGCACGTCGGCGATGTAGTTGGGCACGGGCATGGCGCGGCTCATGGCGTCCGCGCCGACGAAGATGCCGGCGATGAAGACCGCCGCCCCGACCACGCCCACCGGGTGAAGCTGCGCCAGCATGGCGACGACGATGCCGCTGTAGCCGAAGCCCGGCGACAGGTCGAGCGTCAGGTAGCCCTTCAGCCCGCAGACCTCGATCACCCCGGCCAGCCCGGCCAGCCCGCCGGACAGCAGGGCGGTGCGCAGCATGACGCGGGTCACCGGCATCCCGGCGAAGGCCGCGGCGCGCGGGTTGGCGCCGACCGCCCGGTTCTCGTAGCCCCAGATGGTCCGGGTGTCGATCAGCCAGAGCAGGGCCGACAGGCCCAGCGCGACCAGCAGGCCGGTGTGGAGCCGCGTGCGCTCCACCAGCTTGGGCAGCTCCGCCGCCTCCACGACCGGGGCGGACTGCGGCCAGCCCATGCCCATGGGGTCCTTCAGCGCCCCTTCCAGCAGCATGGAGACGAGCAGCAGGACGATGAAGTTCAGCAGCAGCGTGGTCACCACCTCGTCCACGCCGAAGCGCACCTTCAGCACGGCGGGGCCGAGCAGCGTGGCGCCCCCGGCGGCGGCCCCGGCGATCATCACCGTGGGAAGCAGCAGCCAGGCGGGAAGGTCAAGCATCCCGCCGCCCAGAACCACGGCGGCCAGCGCGCCCATGTAGAGCTGCCCCTCCGCCCCGATGTTCCACAGCTTGGCGCGGAAGGCCACGGCAGCGGCGAGCCCGGTGAGGATCAGCGGGGTGGCGCGGGTCAGCGTCTCCGTCAGGGCGAAGCGGGAGCCCGCGGCCCCCTCAAGCAGCAGGCCGTAAGCGCGCAGCACCGGCGCGCCGGTCCAGGCGACCAGCAGCGCGCAGAGCGCCAGCGCCGCCGCCACCGCCGCCACGGGCGCCAGCAGACGGGCGGCCAACGGGGTATGCTCTCGCGGTTCAAGCCGCATCGACAATCTCCGGCAAAATCTCCCAATGCCCGGCCATCAGCAGGCCGAGCTGGCGGACCGACACGCGGCCGTGCGGCAGAACGGGGGTGAGGCGCCCGTGATAGGCGACGGTGATGCCGTCGGCCAGCGCCAGGATCTCGTCCAGATCCTCGGAGATCAGCAGCACCCCGGCCCCGGCGGCGCGGGCCTCCAGAAGGCGGCCATGGACGTAGGACACCGCGCCGACGTCGAGGCCGCGGGTCGGCTGGCTCGCCAGGATCAGGTCCGGCCCGTGGGCCAGCGTGCGGCCCAGGATCAGCTTCTGCATGTTGCCGCCGGACAGGAGCTGCGTGCGGGCGTCCGGTCCCGGACAGCGCACGTCGAACGCGGCGATCACCTCTTCGGCGTAGGCGCGGGCGGCCCCCCGGCGGATCAGGCCGAAACGCTGGAAGGCGCGGTCGTGGTAGCGCTCCGCGATCAGATTCTCCCACACCGCCATGGCCCCGACGAGGCCGGCGGCGTGCCGGTCCTCCGGGATGCGGGCGACGCCGCGGCGGACCATCTCCGCCGGGCCGGCGCTGCCGATGGCCTCGCCCTTCAGCGCCATGGTGCCGGACTCGGGGTGGATCAGGCCGCTGACCAGTTCGGCCAGCGCGGTCTGCCCGTTGCCCGACACGCCCGCGATGCCGACGATCTGGCGGCGGCGCACGGTCAGGTCCACGGCGTCGAGCAGCGGACGCCCGTGGCCGGAGCCGACCGTCACGCCGGACAGGGTCAGCACCGGCTCGCCCGGCTCCAGCGGGGCGGGGGTGGGCGGCTTCAGGGCGCGCCCGACCATCAGTTCGGCCAGCTCCTCGCGGTCGGTCGCCGCGGTCCTGCGGGTGGCGACGAGGCGCCCGCCGCGCAGGACGGCCACCGTGTCGCTGGCCGCGAAGACCTCGTTCATCTTGTGGCTGATGAAGACCACGGCCAGACCGTCCGCGGTCAGGCGGCGCAGCGTGTCGAACAGGCTGGCCGATTCCTGCGGGGTCAGAACCGCGGTCGGCTCGTCCAGGATCAGGACGCGGGCGTCGCGGTAGAGCGCCTTCAGGATCTCCACCCGCTGCCGCTCGCCCACCGACAGGTCGCCGACCGGCGCGTCGGGCCGCACCTCCAGCCCGAAGCGGCGGGCGAGGTCGAGCAGCTTCGCCTTGGCGGCGGCCCGGTCGGAGCGCGGACGCCACAGCGGTTCCGTGCCCACGGCGACGTTGTCGAGCACCGACAGGTTGTCGGCCAGGGTGAAGTGCTGGTGGACCATGCCGATCCCGGCGGCCAGCGCCGCGCGCGGGGAGCCGGGGGGAAGCGGCTGGCCGAACGCCTCGATGCTGCCCTCGTCGGCGACGTAATGGCCGAACAGGATGTTCATCAGGGTCGTCTTGCCGGCGCCGTTCTCGCCCAGCAGGGCCAGCACCTCGCCCTCATAGAGCGTCAGCGAGATGGAATCGTTGGCGACGAGCGGCCCGAACCGCTTCGTGATGCCGGAGAGGCGGAGGACGATGGGGGGGGATGTCATGGATGTCCGCGGGGTGCCGGAAGGCGAAGTGACTTTCCCTCTCCCGTCCCGGGAGAGGGTGCCCGCGAAGCGGGCGGGTGAGGGTGGAACCGAGGATCGAAGTGCCGATTCCTGGCGGTACCCTCACCCTCCCGCGCTATGCGCGGGCCCCTCCCTCTCCCGGGGCGGGAGAGGGAAGACGATGCTTCTTAGAAAAAGACGATCACATGGTCGACTTCGGCTCGTTGTCGTTCACCTTCACGGTGAATTTGCCGCCGAGGATCTCCTGTTCGCGGGCCTTCACCTTCGCCATCACGTCGGCGGGCACCTTGCCCTCGAAGGTGCCGAGCGGGGCGAGGCTGGAGCCCTTGTGGGCCATCTGGCTGAAGGGGCCGTAATCCTCAGCCTTGTAATTGCCGGCCTTCACCGCGGCGATGGCGCGGTCCACCGAAGGTTCCATGTGCCACAGGGCGCTGGCGACCACCGTGTCCGGATACTGCGGCTGGGTGTTGATGACGTTGCCGATGGCCAGGACCTTGCGCTCCTTGGCGGCGTCGGACACGCCGAAGCGCTCGGCGTACATCACGTCGGCGCCGCGGTCGATCATGGCGAAGGCGGCTTCCTTGGCCTTCGGCGGGTCGAACCAGGAGCCGATGAAGCTGACCATGAACTTCACGTTCGGGTTCACCTCCTTGGCGCCCTCCATGAAGGCGTTCATCAGGCGGTTCACCTCCGGGATCGGGTAGCCGCCGACCATGCCGATGACGTTCGACTTGGACACCGCGCCCGCGATCATGCCGGTCAGATAGGCCGGCTCCTGGATGTAGTTGTCGAAGACCGAGAAGTTCGGCTCCTGCGGCTTGAAGCTGGAGCCCATGACGAAGGCGGTCTTGGGATAATCCTTGGCCACGGCGCGGGCGGCGCGCTCGACGCCGAAGACCTCGCCGAAGACAAGCTGCTGGCCGCCTTCGGCGTACTGGCGCATCACGCGCTCATAGTCGGTGTTGGCGACCGACTCGGCCCAGACATACTCGATGTCGCCGCGCGCCTCGGCGGCCTTCAGGGCGGTGTGGATGCGGCTGACCCACTGCTGCTCGATCGGCACGGTGTAGATGCCGGCCACCTTGACCTTCGACTGCGCCCAGGCGGGCAGAGCCATCGCCGCCACGGCGACCGCCGCCGCACCGCACAGGACGGCGCGCCGCGCCACGCCGAATACCTTCCCCATGGAAACCCCCTCCGTCTGCTTTGCTGTTTCAGTTCAGAAATGCAGCAGAGGCGTTGCAACGGCAATGCCAATTCCGTGCGCGCCGGCCTCGCTGCGGATTTCACGGGACGGCAGGGTGGCATGTGACCAAAAGGGGGGCAACGATTCTCAGCGGGTGCCGTAAAGCCGGTCGCCCGCGTCGCCCAGGCCGGGCAGGATGTAGCCGTTCGCGTCCAGCCGATCGTCCACCGCGGCGGCGTAGACCGGCACGTCGGGATGCGCGTCGTAGAAATTGCGCAAGCCTTCCGGGGCGGCCACCAGCACCGCCAGCTTGATGGAGGCGGCACCCGCGTCCTTCAGCCGGTGCACCGCCGCGGTGGCGGTGTGGCCGGTGGCGAGCATGGGATCGACCAGGATGACCAGCCGTTCCTCGATGTCCTCCGGCACCTTGAAGAAATACTCGACGGGGGTCAGCGTCTCCTGGTCGCGGTAGAGGCCGATGTGCCCGATGCGGGCCGACGGCAGCAGGGTCCGCATGCCGTCCAGCAGCCCTTGCCCGGCCCGCAGGATGGAGACGAGGCACAGCTTCTTGCCGGTCAGCAGCGGCGCGTCGAAGCAGGCCAGCGGCGTCTCCACCGGGCGGCTTTCCAGGGGAAGGTCGCGCGTCAGCTCGTAACCCATCAACTGCGACACCTCCCGCATCACCTCGTGGAACCGGGCCGTGGGGGTCTCCCGCCGCCGCAGAAGGGTCAGCTTGTGCTGGACCAGAGGGTGGTCGATGACGGTGAGCGTCGGGATGGGCATGGGCGACCCTTCAGGTTGTTGAACTCACATCAGAAGACGGTTCCATCGCTGCGGATGCGGATCGGCGGGCCGCCGCCGGGGCGGCGCTCGCGGGCAATCCGGCGCCCGGCGGTCCAGGTTCCGCCCTGGAGAACCTTGGCGAGCGGGAAGGACGCCGCCGGCACGCCCAGCCGGGCGCGCACGTCCTCGGCCAGCCGGTCGAGCAGGGCGACGGTCAGGGCGCGCCACTCCACCACCGCCTCGTCCCCCACCTCCAGCTCGTCGGTGAGGAGGCGCGGGTCCTTCGGCACCAGAACGCCGCTGTCCACCAGCAGCCCGCCGTTGCGGTATTCCGGCAGGCCGGTCAGCCGGTCCAGCCCGGTGACGGCGATCCCCGCCCCCTCCAGCGGCTCGACCAGAGAGTAGCTGAGCCATTGCGACAGCTTGTGGAAGGGGACGAGGCCGACCGCGGAATGGCTCCAGGTGTCGCCCAGATTGACGCCGCCGCGCGCGATCCGGCCCGGCCAGATCGGCCCCAGCCCGCGCAGCACCGCCGTCAGGATCGCGGAGGCCGGAAGCGTGCCGTCCACGGCCTGCGCCTTCAGCGCGTCGTAGAGGTTGCCGACCCGTCCCGGCCTTCCGAACAGGTCGGGCGCCGCCGCCAGCGCGCTTCCCAGCCGGCGCAGCAGCGCCGCGCGTCCGTCCAGCCCGACCAGCGGGTTGTCCGGCCCGGCCTGGAAACCGCGGGCGAGCGTCTCCTCGGTCAGGGTGCCGAGGGCCGCCGCGTCGGCGCGCAGGTAAGCCGCAATCGGATCGCTGGCGAAGCCGCCCGCGCGGAACAGGTCGAAGCTCGCGATGGCCAGCCCTTCGGAACGGGCCAGTTCGACTCCGTCCCGGTCGCGGTAGCGCCAGCGGTCGCCGGCCCCGGCGTCCAGCAGCACGCTGGTCACCGCGAGGTCGAAGCGGATGCGCGCGATCTCATCGGCATCGGGAATGTCCAGCCGGGATTCCAGCGCGGCCCAGCGGTCCTCACCCTCCACCACGAAGTGCCGCCAGCGGCTGTGGTAGGGGACGTTCAGGTCCGGGTAGGACTCCCGCGTCACCGCGGCCACCAGGGCGGCGGCGTCGCCCAGCCGGTCCGGACGATAGTCGAAATGGGCGAGGTCGCCGCGTTCGGCTTTCGCCAGGATCGCGTGGGCGCGCTGCCGCACCGCGTCGGCGGACAGCAGCCACGCCACCTCGTCGTGGGTGGGTTCGGTGGCGGGCGCGCTCAATCGGTCAGCCCCCGGCCCTTGGCGACGGTCAGCTCCTCCGCCGTCGGCACGGCGGGGGTGAAGTAGCCGGCGGCCTTCTTGGCGTCCATCTCCACCTTGGCGTCGTCGGGGATCAGCTCGTCGGGGATCGGGATCTGCTCGACGATCTCGATTCCGGCACGGCGGATGGCGTCGGACTTCATGTTGCTCATCGACACCATGCGGTCGATGCGGGTGACGCCCAGCCAATGGAAGACGTCGGGCATCAGCTCCTGGAAGCGCATGTCCTGCACGCCGGCCACGCACTCCGTCCGCTCGAAATAGGCTTCCGCCCGGTCGCCGCCGGGCTGGCGCTTGCGGGCGTTGTAGACCAGGAATTTGGTGACTTCGCCGAGCGCCCGCCCCTCCTTTCGGTTGTAGACGATCAGGCCGGCGCCGTTCTCCTGCGCGGTGCGGATGCACTCCTCGACGCCGTGGGTCAGGTAGGGGCGGCAGGTGCAGATGTCGGAGCCGAAGACGTCCGATCCGTTGCACTCGTCGTGCACCCGGCAGGCGACCTTGCGCGCCGGGTCGGTCAGCGCCGCCGCGTCGCCCAGGATGTAGACGGTCAGCCCGTTGATCGGCGGCAGGAAGACCTTCAGGTCGGGGCGGGTGACCAGTTCCGGGAACATGCTGCCGGTGTGCTCGAACAGGCCGCGGCGGAGCGCGCTCTCGGTGATGCCGAAGCGCTTGGCGATGCCGGGCAGGAACCACACCGGCTCGATGGCGACCTTGGTCACGCGGGCGTCGCCGCTCGGCAGCAGGATCTGGCCGTCCGCCGCCAGCCGCCCGGCCCGCATGGCGTCCACCAGCTCCGGCATCTTGATGCGGGCCTTGGTCACGGCGATGGTCGGGCGCACGTCGACGCCGCGCGCCAGATGCTCCCCGAACGCCTCGCTGACCATGTGGCCGTAGGGGTCGATGGAGACGATCCGGTCCGGGTCGCCCCATTGCGGGTGCGGGCCGATGGGCTCCGCCGGGGCCGTGTTGGTCAGATCCGGCACGTGATAGGCGCTGAGCTGCCCCGCCGCGACCGCCAGCGCGCGGTACACGGCGTAGCTGCCGGCGTGGGCGCCGATGGCGTTGCGTTGCGCCGGGTCGGAGAGGGAGGCGACGACCGGCCCGCGCTCCGCGGCGGTGGGGGCGCCCCAATGGACCGGCGTGTAGCGCGGCTTTGCGCCGCCGGACGGGTGCGAGGCGAGAACGATGTGACGTTGCGGCTGGTTGCGGCGGCTTTCCATACGGACGCTCCCGATGCCATTCACCATGCGGCAGTGTGACACAGTTCCGGCGCGTGGGAACACCAAATCGAAAGGCCGCAAGCTCTGACGTTCGTTCGATTTTCCACCCTCCTTCCCGGTCAGGGGGCACTCCGTTCGGGGAATAGGGGGTGCCCGAAATTTGTCCCAGCCCGGATGGTTGGAGCCAGAGCTTGGGCGCACGATCTCCTGCTAGGATCGGGCCGACCGATCGCAGGAAAAGGATGCAGGGAATGCCCGTCCAGTCAGGCAAAAGCCACTCAGGCCCGGAGGGATCCGGCAAGCGTGGGTGGGGTGTGGCGCTGGGAAGCCTGGCGCTGACGCTCGCCCTTGCCGCTCCGGCCATGGCCGACGACCACAGGCACTGGAAGAAGCACAAGCACAAGCATCACCACCGCGGCCACGGCCCCGTGGTGATCTACGAGCCGCCTCCGCCGGTCGTGGTGATGCGCCGCCCGCCGCCCGCCTATTACGCCCCGGCCCCGCGCGTGGTCTATGCACCGCCGCCGCCGGTCTATTACGCGCCCGCTCCGGGCCTCAGCGTCCAGATGAACATCCCGCTGCGCTGAGCGCGCCGTCCTGCGAAAGGCGGCCCCTGGTCGGGGGCGCCTTCACCGCAGGACGCGGCACGGGTCCGCGATCAGCATGTCCGTCGGCTCGTCCTCGCCCTTGGCGGGCAGATCCTCGTGCTGGGGAATCAGCAGGCAGCGCCCGTCCTGAAGCAGGATGGCCTTGACCCGGAACCACATCGTCTTCGGGTTGCTGCCGAAGGTGATCTCGAAGGAATCGCCCGGCGTGACGCGGGCGGGCACCGCGACATTCCCATACTCGCGGCAGGTGTGGGTGAACACCCAGTTGCGGCACAGCTTGAAGGTGGCCTCCCCGCTGGTGGTCACCAGGGACACGCTCTCTCCCGCGGCGGGAGCCGGCGACGCCTGTGCCGATGCGCCGGTCAACCCCCCGGCCCATCCCATTGCCAGGGGCGCCGCAAGGGTTGCCGTCCGAAGGGCCGCCACGATCCTCATGCCCGTCACCGCGCACCGTCCATCATGGCGGACAGTGTAGCACGCGCGGTTGCGCTCGCGGGTTGACACTTCGGGAGGTCGGAAATCCGCGCCGGCACCCTGTGACCAGCCTGTGGCCCGGCCGTGAAACCGCTCCGGCGGAGGGGGTGCGGCGACCGCCCCGATCCATCCCCGCAAACCCAGAGCGGGCCTGCTGTTGCGCCGCCGCATCAGGCAAAGCCCGTCACGGACCGCTCCTATTTGCCACAAATGGTTAATTCATTTTAAAGGAATTGGTAATATCTCGTTAACGATCTGAAGGCCAGGGTCTAGCCATCGAAACCGCAATGGAATAGACAAATGGCGACGACCTCCACTGGTTTGACCAAGTCCAAAATCGTCGTGAATGCCTATGGCACTTCTTCGGACACTGTGAATCCTCACTTTCGTCTGATGATCGATGGTAAGGATGTTGGTCAGGCGTCGGTGGGCTCGGCCGAGCCGAAAGCCTATACATTCGACGTGGACGTTTCCTCTGGTCGGGAACACAAAATCCAGGTTGTCTATGACAACGACGATGTGAATGCGGGGTCGAACCGCGACCTGGGCATCACATCCATCGTGGTGAACGGCCAGACGCTGAGCCCGGCGGACGCGACCTACGAGCGCCACGACGACACCGGCGGCAGCATGGCCGGCCAGGAGGGCCTGTGGTGGAACGGGGCGCTGACCTTCTCCACCCCGGCCTCGCTCTACGGCGCGGCGGCTGAGACGGCCACCTCCGGCAGCACCGCCGCGCCGGAGGCCGGCGGCGCCGCCACGGGCGGCAGCGACGCGGGCAGCGGTGACACGGCCGCCGCCCCCGGCTCCTCCATCGTCACCGTCAACGCCCGCGGCACCGCCGCGGCGGGCCAGAACGCGCACTTCACGGTGCTGGCGGACGGCAAGACGATCGGCGAGGGCACGGCAGGCACCGACGCGAAGGACTTCTCCTTCAAGGCCGACCTGGCCGCCGGGCAGGCGCACAAGATCCAGGTCCAGTACGACAACGACTCCAACCAGGGCGGCGCCGACCGCAACCTGCATGTCGGCGGCGTGACCATCAACGGCCACGAATATGCCCCGACCGATTCCGCGGTCAGCTACGACAAGGGTGCGCTCGACGGCAAGGACGTCGCCAAGGGGCAGGCCGACCTGTGGTGGAACGGAACGCTGGTGGTCGATGCCGACAAGGGCCTGTTCACCGCCGGCGCCACGACACCCGCCCCGGCTCCGGCCACCCCGACCGCTCCTGCGACGACGCCCTCCACCGGCAGCGGCACGGATGGCGGCACCGGCATCTCCGGCGGCGGCTACCTGCACACCGAGGGCAGCCAGATCGTGGACAGCGCCGGCAACAACGTGAAGCTGACCGGCGTCAACTGGTTCGGCGCGGAGGGCTACGCCTTCGCCCCGCAGGGTCTGTGGCAGGACAGCTACAAGAGCATCATGGACCAGATGCAGGACCAGGGCTTCAACACCATCCGCCTGCCCTGGTCGGACGCCATGCTGGACAACGGCCGCATGCCCACCGGCATCGACTATTCGAAGAACCCGGAGCTTCAGGGCAAGACCAGCCTTGAGGTGTTCGACAAGATCATCGAACACGCCGACCAGACCGGGATGAAGATCATCCTCGACCACCACCGCTCCGGCGACGGCGCCTCGGCCAACGAGAACGGGCTCTGGTACACCGACCAGTATCCGGAATCGAAGATGATCGAAAACTGGAAGATGCTGGCCCAGCGCTACGCCGACAACCCGTCGGTCGTCGCCGCCGACCTGCACAACGAGCCGCACGGCCAGGCCACCTGGGGCGACGGCAACCAGGCCACCGACTGGAAGGCCGCGGCGGAGCGCATCGGCAACGCCGTCCAGTCGGTCAACCCGAACTGGCTGCTGATCGTCGAGGGCGTGGAGCAGTCGTCCGAAGGCACCTACTGGTGGGGCGGCAACCTGGACGGCGTGAAGACCGACCCGGTCGATTTCAACATCGACAACAAGCTGGTCTACTCCGTCCACGACTACCCGCCGTCGATGGCCGGTTTCGGCTGGTTCAGCGACGCCAGCTATCCGAACAACATGAAGGACATCTGGACGGATGCCTGGGGCTGGATCGTCCAGAAGGACATCGCGCCGGTCCTCGTCGGCGAGTTCGGCACCAGGATGGAAACCACCCAGGACACGCAGTGGCTCAACGCCATCGCCAAGTACATGGACGGCGACTACAACGGCGACGGCAAGTCCGATCTGGCGGCGGGCGACCAGGGTGTCAGCTTCACCTACTGGGCCTGGAGCCCCGGTTCGGGCGACACCGGCGGCATCATGACCGACGATTGGGCGGTGAACACGGCGAAGATGAACGCCATCGAGCCGGCCCTGTTCGACGGCACCATCGCCTGATCGTAGGCCGCCTGATCGCAGGCCGCCTGACCGTAAGCACCCGACCGCGGCGGCTCCGGCCTCCGCGGCGTGAAGGGACCGCCCGGCACCGGACGACCTCCGGCGCCGGGCGTCTTCTTGTCCGGAGGGCCGTTACGCGGACGCCGCCCCGCGGGGGCGAAACAGCGCTTCGGCCTCGGCCCGCGGGTCCCGGAGGACGGAGGCCGCCTGCCCCGGACGCCCGCCGCCGGACAGGATGGCGACCGTCTCGGCCAGCCACAGATAGGGGCCGCTGCGCCCGGCCTCGGGAAGGCGGGAGAGATCGCGCAGATAGTTGCCGACCGCCTGGGTCAGCGCCTGTTCGCCCGTGGCGCCCTGGACCCGTCCGGCAGCGGCGGCGAAGCGGCGGCGCTCCTCCGCGTCCGTCTTCACCCGCTCCTCCACGGCCTTCAGAAGCGCCGCCCGGGTGCGGGGGCCGTTCAGCAGATTCAGGGCCATCACGACCGGATCGACCGGCTTCGCGGGGCGCGAAGCGGGCTCCGCCACGGCGGAATCCCTCATGGTGCGCCGCGGGTCGGCCCAGCGGCGCGTCGAATGTCCGTGCTGCATGGAATGTCTGGCTTTCTTTCCCCAAAAGGGCCGAGCAGCCCTTCAGATGCTGTAGGTTCCCTCGAACAGGTCGCCGATCGCGAGGCGCATCAGGGACCGGGTCCGGGTGACGCGCCGATGCTCGTCGCGCGCGGTGACCATATGACAACGCCGGCACAGCCACCGCCGTTCCATAACCCTCTCGGCGGGCGCTTCGATGGCCGCCGCGCGGCGGTACAGCCCGACGATGCTCCGCGAGGTCCTGACCCCGGCATATTCGACCACGTCCGGCCAGGGTGCCGGATCGCCTGCATCGCTGAACCAGATCCCGTCGGGCGACAACCAGCGGCCATCCGGCAGGCAGCGCAACGTGTGGCCGTGCGGACGCCCGCAATGCTCGCACCGCGGAGCGGCCGGGCCGGGGGATGTGCGACGGTCTTGATGTTCGGCGGGACGGTCGATGAGGCGGGCCATTCTGACCAGGGATGGTGGCTGCGAACAAAACCAAAACCGAATCTAGCGCATCGCACGGTCTGTGGGAATCCCCAACGATGGTCCGCCCGCGGTAATTCTTTGATCGCAGGTTACGACGAAAGCCGTGTGTGGCACCACTCCGGCACCTTCCGCGGGACCCGCCCGCCGCTTTTGCAAGCCGGTGTGGGCTGCAATAGCATTTTGCCTCTGGTTCCCGTGGGCCACTGCCTATACGCTGTTCGACAAATCGGAGCTATAGGTCATGGAAAAGGTAACAGTGCCGCAGAATTCGGCCGCGCCCGTCCCCGACAATGCCACCGATGGTGGTGTGAAGCAGCGCGTGGACTTCGAACTGAATGGCGTCCGCATCGTCGCTTTCCTGGACGGCGACCAGCCCACCCGGCCCGGCGGCATCGTGTGGCCGCAGGTGGCCGAATCCTACGCTGCGGAGCAGGGAATCGGCATGAGCGATGCCCGCTGGTACAGCGTGCAGCCCTACCGCTTCGCCAACGGGCGCCCCAACGTCAACGAATACCGTCCCAACGGCCAGACCTGGAAGTTCGAGACGAACCTGAACACGGCGGCGGAGATCGTCCGCCGCCTGGGTCTGAACCTCGACTCCCTGCCGCTCGACATCTGATCCCACGCCGGGCGCTCACGCGCGTCCCCACGTTCCGGGCGCTCACGCGCCCGGGGGCACCACGAAGCAGGCCATGCCCATGCCCGTCAGGCCGGCGCAGCTCTGCGCCGCGTCCTGCTGCGTCAGGCCGGTCAGCCGGGCGCGGTAGAGCGGCCCGTTCTGCGTGTCCACGGTCTGCACCACCCGCTCGGTGCGGCTCAGCGTGCCCGGCATGGACCGGCGCGCCCGGTCGATGATGCGGGCGCTGTCGTCGGGCGACCGGAAGGCGCCGAGCTGGACGGTCCAGCCGCCCGCCGCCGCGACCTTCACCGGCAGCGGGGTGGCCGCGATGACCGGCGGGGGCAGGGGGGCGACCGGCGGGGCCGGCACCGGGGGTACCGGGGTCGGAGCGGG
>NZ_JAUJFI010000077.1 GCF_030849505.1 Azospirillum isscasi
CGACCACAGGGCCGCGCCGACGGCGTGCTGCGGCTGACCCTGACGCGGGGCACCGGGGCGCGCGGCGTGCTGCCTCCAGCGGACGCGGTGCCCACGCTGCTGATAACCCTGGCGCCCGCTCCACCGCCCGCCGGGCCGGTGGAGGCGGTGATCGCCCAAATGACCCGGCGCAACGAGCATTCGCCGCTGTCGCGCCTGAAGTCGCTCAATTATCTGGATTCCATCCTCGCCCGGCAGGAAGCCGCGGCGCGCGGCGCGGGGGAGGCGCTTCTGCTCAACGGCGCGGGCCGGCTGGCCGAGGCCAGCGTGGCGAACCTGTTCATCGTCCGTGACGGGCGCCCGCTGACGCCGCCGGTGGCGGAGGGCGCCCTGCCGGGCATCCGCCGCGCGCTGATTTTGGAACGGGGCGGCGTCGAGGAAGCCCCCATCTCCGTCGCCGATCTGCTGGGGGCCGGGGAAGCCTTCCTGACCAACAGCCTGGGCATTCGCCCGCTGCTGCGCGTGGACGGGCAGGACATCGGCGCCGGGAGCGTCGGGCCGGTGACCGCCGCCCTGCTGCGGGACGCCGAGGCGGAGTGACGCGCCCGGCTCACGGGCGGATGTAGGACCAGCCCTCTTCCTGAAGCTGCATCAGCCGGACGACGCCGGACGGCACCAGCTTGGCCTCGGGCACCATCGGAACCTCGCCCTGCTCCACGCGGATCATGCCGTTGCGGGTGTTCTCGCAGGCGGAATAGGTCAGCGTCGGCAGGCTTCCCTTCAGGGAGGTCAACCGCTCCTTCACCGGGGAGCGATCGGCGCGCAGCATGTGCAGACCGGGGCCGAAGGTCACCAGTTCGACCTCCACCTGCTCGCCGCTGTTCCTGTAATATTCGATGATGTTCTTGACGTTGTTCAGCGCCATGTTCATCAGCGCCGGATCGTTGGCGCTGACCTGGAGGGCGACGCGGTGGACGAGCGGCTGGTCCGCCCCGGCCTTCCGTCCCGCCAGGGAGGCGGTCATGCCCGCGAAGCCGGCCAGGGCCAGCGCCGCCCGGCGCGTGGGGTGCATCGCCATGTCATCCTCCCTACTGGTGCGGGGGCATCCGCTGTCCTAGCACAATGACCCCGCCCACGGCTTGTTCCCGAAGGGAGAGGCACCGCGACGGAAGGGGGAGGCCGTCAGCGGCGCATGGCGTGTTTGGCGGCCTGGACCATCATCATCTCCCCCACATTTTCCGGAGTCACCAAGCCGACCAGCCGCCCGTTCCCGTCGTCCACGCCGACCGCGGGCAGGCTCTTCTCCTGCATCAGGCGCAGCGCCTCCTCCAGCTTGCCACCCCGGTGGACCATGGGAATGTCGGGGCGCATCACCTCCAGAACCGGCGTGTCCGGGCCGCGGTCGCGCAGGGCGCGGATCAAATCGTCGCGGGTCAGCACGCCGCGCAGCGCCCCGGACCCGTCCACCACCGGAAACTCGTGCTGCGTCGTGCGCAGAAGGCACTGAACCGCGTCCTCCAGCACGCCGGAGGGCGGCAGGGTCTCGAAGCGGGTGACCATGGCGTCCGACACCGCGACGCCGTGGGTGATCTCGCGCATCTGCACCGCGTGCGCCTCCGACGCGGCACCCAGATAGACGAACAGGGCGATGAACAGCAGGAGCGGGTTGCCGAACAGCCCCAGCAGCCCCAGCCCGATGGCCACCGCCTGCCCGACCGACGCCGCCACCTGCGTGCCGCGGACATAGCCCATCCGGCTCGCCAGCACCGCCCGCAGGACGCGCCCGCCGTCCATGGGGAAGGCCGGGATCAGGTTGAACAGCGCCAGGAACAGGTTGACCACGGCCAGCCGCGACAGCACGTCGATGCCGGCGTTCTGCACCTCCGCCGCCCCCGCCGGCACGAAGCCGCCGAGTGCCGCGTAGAGCAGCGCCGCGATCACCAGATTGACCGCCGGCCCGGCCAGCGCCACCACCAGCTCCTGCGACGGCTTTTCCGGCAGCCGCTCCAGCCGGGCCACCCCGCCGATGGGCAGCAGGGTGATGTCCGGCGTCCGCACGCCGTAGCGCCGGGCGGCGAAGACATGCCCGAACTCGTGCAGCAGGACGCACAGGAACAGCAGCGAGAGGAAGACCACCCCCTCCAGCGCCGCCGGCCAGCCGCCCTGGGCATGGTAGGCGGCGCCGATCCACAGAAGGAACAGGAAGAAGGTGATGTGGATGCGGATCACCGTACCCTTCACGGTGCCGATGGGGATCGACCAGCTCATCCCGACCTCGCCTCGCGCTGTGGATACGATCCTTATGTGGTGTTCCGGAGTGCGAGACGGGACGGGCCTGTTCGGAATACCCGCTACACCGCCTTCAGATGGCGGACCGGGCGGCCGGGGGACAGCGCCTCCGCCGCGCGGACGATGGCCTGGGCGTCGATGCCGTGATGGCGGTAGAGGTCGGCGATGGTGCCGGTCTGGCCGAAATGCTCCACCCCCAGAGCCCGCGTGCGGTGCCCGTGCACCGAGCCCAGCCAGCCCAGCCCCGCCGGATGCCCGTCCTGCACCGTCACCAGCGCGCAGTGGGACGGCACCCCCTCCAGCAGCCGTTCGACGTGGGAGCGCGCGTGGGCCTTGCCGCGCTCGCGCGCCCGCTGCGCTGCGCTCCAGCCGGCGTGAAGCCGGTCGGCGGAGGTCACCGCCAGCAGCCCGACGTCCCGCCGGTCCTCGCCGAGCCAGCCCACCGCCTCGATGGCCTCCGGCGCCACCGCGCCGCTGTAGGCGACCACCACCTGTGCGTTCGGGCCGGGCCGCCGCAGCCAGTAGGCGCCCTGCACGATGCCGCGCTCCAGCTCCGCGTCCATGGTCCGGACCGGCTGTTCCAGCACGCGGGAGGACAGGCGCAGATAAACCGAGCCGCCGGTCTCGTCGCGCAGCCAGTTCTGTTCGTC
Organism: Azospirillum isscasi; assembly: GCF_030849505.1. Classification (GTDB taxonomy): domain Bacteria; phylum Pseudomonadota; class Alphaproteobacteria; order Azospirillales; family Azospirillaceae; genus Azospirillum; species Azospirillum isscasi. Next base: position 2,919 of record NZ_JAUJFI010000077.1, read on the forward strand.
CGGTTTTCCTTCGCCCTCCCGCTGCAAGTAGTCGAAGGCCCAGCGCATGGTGACGGCCAGCTCGTCGGCGAAGGCCGGCTCGAAGCAGGCCAGCCCGTCCTGCGCCATCCCGACCAGCGGCGTCGCGATGGACTGGTGCGCTCCGCCTTCCGGCGCCAGGGACACGCCCGACGGCGTCGCCACCAGCAGAAACCGGGCGTCCTGATAGCAGGCGTAGTTCATCTGGTCCGCCGCCCGCATCACGAAGGGGTCGTAGACGGTGCCGATGGGCAGCAGCCGCTCCCCGAACAGCGCGTGGGACAGGCCCAGCGCCGACAGCAGGATGAACAGGTTGGACTCCGCGATGCCCAATTCGAAATGCTGGCCGTCGGGCGAGAAGTCCCATGTGTAGGTGGAGGGGATGCGCTCCTTCCTGAACAGGTCGGCCAGCGCGCTCTTGGCGAACAGGCCGCGGCGGTTCACCCAGGCGCCGAGGTTGGTGGAGACCGTCACGTCCGGCGCGGTCGTCACGATGCGCTCCGCCAGCTCCGTCCGCTCCCGGCCCAGCTCGTTCAGGATCAGACCGAAGGCCGCCTGGGTGGACAGCGCCTTCTGCGCCGGGACCGCCAACGCCGCGGGCACCGGGACCGCCGCCGCGCCATAGCGGCGGCGCCCCTTGGCCGCGAAGGGCACCCGCTTCAGGAAGGCGTCCAGCGTCTCCGCGGGCAGGGCCAGCCCTTCGAAGCGGTCCCATTCATGGCCCGCGCGGACGGCGTTGGCGGCGCGGAAGCCGTCCATCTGCGCCGGGGTCATCAGGCCGGAATGGTTGTCCTTGTGCCCGGCCAGAGGCAGCCCCGCGCCCTTGATGGTGTAGGCGATGAAGCAGACGGGCCGGTCGTGCGTGCGCGCCTGGGCGAAGGCGTCGAGCAGCGACGGCAGGTCGTGGCCGCCCAGATTGCCCATCAGCCGGGCCAGCTCCTCGTCGCTGCGGCGCTCGATCAGGCGGGTGACCGGCCCCTGGTCGCCGAGATCGTCGAGCAGCCGCTTCCGCCACGCCGCGCCGCCCTGGTAGGTCAGCGCGCAATAGAGCTGGTTCGGGCACTGGTCGATCCAGGCGCGCAGCCGCTCGCCGCCCTCCTCCTGGAAGGCCGCCTGCATCAGCGTGCCGTATTTCAGGATCACCACGTCCCAGCCGAAGGCGCGGAAGATGTTCTCCAGCCGCTCCCACAGCCCCTCGCGGATCACCGCGTTCAGGCTCTGGCGGTTGTAATCGACGATCCACCAGGTGTTGCGCAGCCCGTGCTTCCAGCCTTCCTGGAGGGCTTCGAAAATGTTGCCCTCGTCCATCTCGGCATCGCCGACCAGCGACACCATGCGCCCTTCCGGCAGATCCTTCGCCCAGCCCTTGGCCTTCACATAATCCTGCACCAGCGAGGCGAAGAGCGTCTGCGCCACCCCCAGCCCGACCGAGCCGGTGGAGAAGTCCACGTCGTCCACGTCCTTTGTCCGCGACGGGTAGGACTGCGCGCCCTTGAAGCCGCGGAAGTTCTCCAGCTTCGCGCGCGTCTGGTTGCCCAGCAGATACTGGATGGCGTGGAAGACCGGGCTGGCGTGCGGCTTCACGGCCACCCGGTCCTCCGGGCGCAGGGCCTGGAAATAGAGCGCCGTCATGATCGTCGCCAGCGAGGCCGAGGACGCCTGATGCCCGCCGATCTTCAGCCCGTCCTGGTTGGGGCGGACGTGGTTGGCGTTGTGGATCGTCCAGGACGCGAGCCAGAGAACCTTGCGCTCCAGCTCGCGCAGGCAGGCGAGGTCGGCGTGGTTCGGAACGGTCGCGTCCATGTCGGTTCCCCCTTCAACGGAACGTTTGTCGATGATGGGCAGAGCCTATCATTTGTGGCACGGCAGGCGTTTGCAAAGTGGCGCCCGGAACGCCGCAGGTTTAGCATCCGATTGCGCAAGGAAGGGCAGGGCGGCACGAAATGCCAAAAATCAAACTCGACCGCATCGACCGGAAAATCCTCGCCCTGCTCCAGCAGGACGGGCGGATGCCCAACAACGAGTTGGCGGAGCGCGTCGGCCTGTCGCCGTCCCCCTGCCTGCGCCGGGTGAAGGCGCTGGAGGAGGCGGGCGTCATCACCCGCCACGTCGCCCTGGTCGATCCCGCCGCGGTCGATCTGCCGGTGAACGTCTTCGTCAGCGTCAGCCTGGAACGGCAGGTGGAGGAGCGGATCGACGCCTTCGAGGCCGCCGTGATGGCGCTGCCGGAGGTGATGGAATGCTACCTGATGACCGGCGACGCCGATTATCTGCTGCGCGTCGTGGTGCCCGACCTCGCCAGCTACGAGCGCTTCCTGAAGGATCATTTGACGCGGATTTCCGGCGTCGCCAACATCCGGTCCAGCTTCGCGCTGAAGCAGGTGCGCTACCGCACGGCCCTGCCGCTGGGCCATCTGGCAGGCTGAGCGGGGCACGGCATTAGACGTCTAATAGGCGCCGCCTTGTCCTCTGACGTTCACGATGGAAGACCTGGGGCGCGTTTTGCCATAAACAGTATTGGAAAAGGGGGACGCGCGGCGAATCCCCCATGGATGGTTCAAGGCATCGGGAAGCAGGACAGGATGATGGACTGGGACAAGTTGCGGGTGTTCCACGCTGTGGCCGAGGCCGGCAGCTTCACCCACGCGGGCGAGGCCCTCAACCTCAGCCAATCGGCGGTCAGCCGGCAGATCAGCGCGCTGGAGGACAGCCTCGGCGTTCCGCTGTTCCACCGGCACGCCCGCGGCCTGATCCTGACCGAGCAGGGCGAACTGCTGAACCACGCGGCGCGCGACATCTTCGCCAAGCTGTCGATGACCCAGGCGATGCTGGGCGAAAGCAAGGACGCCGCGAAGGGCCCGCTGAAGGTGACGGCCACGACGGCTTTCGGCTCCACATGGCTGACCCCGCGCATCGGGGAATTCCTGGCGCTCTACCCGGACATCCAGCTCACCCTGATGATCACGGACACCGAGCTGGATCTGGGCATGCGCGAGGCCGACGTGGCGATCCGCGTCAGCCCGCCGCGCCAGCCGGACCTGATCCAGCGGCATCTGATGACCTTCCGCTCCCACCTCTACGCGCACCGCCGTTACCTGGAGCGGCGGGGCGAACCGCAGACGGTGGCCGATCTGGCGTCCCACGATCTGGTCACCTACCCGCAGGAAATGAGGCCGCCCTTCGCCAACACCCACTGGCTGCGCGATCTTGTCACCGAGCCGGTGGCCCGCAATCGCACGGTTCTTCAGGTCAACAACCTCTACGCCATCTTCCGCGCGGTGGAGAGCGGGCTGGGCATCGGCTCGCTGCCCGATTATCTGGTCGCCGGCCTCGGCGACATCCTGCGGGTGCTGCCCGAGCAATCCGGGTCGAAGGTCGATGCCTTCTTCGTCTATCCGGAGGAACTGCGCCATTCCAAGCGCATCGCGGTCTTCCGCGATTTCCTGATCCGCAAGGTCGCGGAAAGCCAGTTCTGACCACCGCCCAACAGGTCGGGTACCCTGCGGGCGCGGCGCTTGACGGCTCCGCGCCCGCCGCCGTTCATGCGGATTCGGCCACCGGCTCGGCGGGGGTGGAATCGCTGTCGAACAGGTCGGGGAAGCGCCGGGCCAGTTCCGGCAGGGAGGTCAGGATCTCGCGCAGGTGCAGGCGCATGGCCGCCTCCGCGGCGTCGGGGCAGCGCGCCCGGATGCCCTCCACGATCCCCTCGTGCTGGGCGATCAGCCGGTCCAGCGGGGTCGCCTGCGGCAGGCTGAGGTAGCGCACACGGTCCATCTGGGCCTTGGTCTCCTCCACCACCCTCCAGGCGTATTCACAATCCACCCCCAGTGCGATGGTGCGGTGGAAGGCTTCGTCCAGTTCCAGGAAGGCCGTCGGATTCGTGCTTCCGGCGGCCTCACGCTGTCCCTTCAGGTTGGCCTCCAGTTCCTGGACGACACGGGCCGGCAGCCCCTCGCCGGCCTTGCGCGCCACGGCCAGTTCCACCGCTTCGCGGACGAAGCGGGCGTCCATCACCTGCTTGGCCGAGATCCTCACCACGAAGGTGCCGCGCTGCGGGCGGATGAGGACCAGCCCGGACTCGCTCAGCTTGATGAAGGCCTCGCGCACCGGCTGGCGGCTGACGCCCAACTGGCCGGCGACCTCCTGTTCGGACAGCGGCTGGCCGGGCCGGAACTCCATCGTGACGATGGCGTGGCGCAGTTCCCGGAAGACGCGGCGCGCCACGGGTTCCGCCGAATCCGGTTCGATCCTCCTCAACATGGTCACCCTTCCATCCTTCCTGCCGACCCTCCACCCGAACGACGCCGGGCGGCGGAATCATCCTGCATCGTTCGCAAGCCCATGGACAACACCATTCTTGTATACTACCATACCAGTCGTGGATCAAACAATTGCCTGAGCGCATCAAGGGTTTTTCCTCAAAGGGGGAGGAGACATGAGCATCATCACCCGCACATGGCGCGCGGCCGCCCTCGGCCTGACGCTGGTCACCATCGCCGGCGGCGCGCTCGCCGCCGACTACACGCTCAGCGTGAACACCGCGCTGGCGCAGCAGGACCCGCTCTATAGGGGGCTGGAGGAGTTCAAGAAGAACGTCGAGGCGCGGTCCGCCGGCAAGATGGCCGTCCGGCTGTTCCCCGGCTCGCAGCTCGGCAAGGACGAGGACGTGCTGGAGCAGGCGCGCGCCGGAGCCGGCGTCGCGGTGGTCGTGGACGGCGGGCGCCTCGCCGTCTTCGTGAAGGAGTTCGGCGTGCTGGGCGGCCCCTACCTCGCGCAGGGCTACGACGGCATCCGCAAGGTCGTCACCTCCCCCATGTTCGACCAGTGGGCGGACAAGCTGCGCAAGGCGTCGGGGCATCAGGTGCTCTCCTTCAACTGGTGGCAGGGCGAACGGCACCTGCTGACCAACAAGCCGGTGAAGGACCCCGCGGATCTCGCCGGTATCCGCATGCGCACGCCGGGCGCGCCGGTGTGGATGGAGACGATCCGCGCCATGGGCGCCACCCCGACCCCGATGGGCTGGTCGGAGGTCTACACCGGCCTTCAGCAGAAGGTGATCGACGGCGTGGAGGCCCAGCACCCCGCCAGCTTCGGTTCCCGCCTGTATGAAGTGACCAACCGCGTCACCAAGACCGGCCACATCAACCTGATCACCGGCATCGTCACCAGCGCCGCCTGGTTCGACAAGCTGCCGCCGGAGCAGCAAAAGATCCTGAAGGAGGAGGCGCTGAAGGCCGGTGACAGCGCGTCGCGCGCCACCGAGGCGTCGCTCGCCGACTTCGAGAAGCAGATGAAGGAGAAGGGCGTGACGATCGAGGAGATCGACGTGACCCCGTTCCGCAAGGCCACCGCGCCGGTCTACGAGAAGCTGGGCTACGCCGAACTCCACAAGGAGGTGGAGCGGCTGCTGCAGAACTGACGCGGGGTCAGGGTCCTGGCCTTGCCCCCACCCCGGCCCTCCCCCGCTGACGCAGGGGAGGGCCGGGGTGGGGGCAAAACGTCCCCAGCCAGCGCCTGTCCCCCGCATCCCCGTTCCCCGCCGCCATCATGGGCCGCCATCAAGGGACTGCCACCATGTCCTCCTGGTTCCATAAGGGAGAAGCCTTCCTGGCGATGCTTCTCCTCGCCGCCATCGTGCTGCTCGTCTTCGCCGCCGGCGTCATGCGCTGGTTCGGCCATCCCCTGGTCTGGTCGGTGGACGTGGCGCAGCTTCTGTTCGTCTGGGTCGCCTTCCTCGGCGCCGACATGGCGCTGCGCAAGCGCGCCCACATCGGCATCGACTATCTGGTCAAGCGCCTTCCGGACTCGACCCGCGCCGTGCTGGATATCGTGCTGGGCGTGCTGGTCCTGGCCTTCCTCGTCACCATGACGGTGATGGGCTACCGGCTGACCATGCTGAACCTGGAGCGCCAGTTCGGCGACAGCGGCATCAGCTACGCCTTCGTGACGGCGGCGGTGCCGGTGGGCTGCCTGCTGCTGGCCGTCACGCTGACCGGACAGATCCTGGACACGCTGCGCGAGCTGCGCCGCCACCCCAAGCCGGTCTTCGCGCCGGCCCCCAAAACCGGCGACATCGAGGAGGTCGTGCCGTGACCCTGCTTGCCGTCACCTTCTTCGCGCTGATGGCGTTCGGGCTGCCGATCGCCTTCGCCATCGGCATCGCCGGCTTCTCCTTCTTCGCCACGAACGACATCATCCCGATGTCCATCGGGGTGCAGCAGGTCGCCTCCGCCTCGCAGAGCTTCCCGCTGCTGGCCGTGCCCTTCTTCGTGCTGGCCGGCCACATGATGAACCGCACGGGCATCACCAGCCGCCTGATCAACTGCTCCAACGTGCTGGTGTCCTGGATGTCCGGCGGGCTGGCCCAGGTGTGCATCGTGCTGTCCACGCTGATGGGCGGCGTCTCCGGGTCGGCGGTGGCCGACGCGGCGATGGAGGCGCGCATCCTCGGCCCCAGCCTGATCGCCCGCGGCTATTCGAAGGGCTTCACCGCCGCCGCCATCGCGGTCGGGTCGCTGATCACCGCGACCATCCCGCCCAGCCTGGGGCTGATTCTCTACGGCTTCGTCGGCAACGTGTCGATCGGGCGGCTGTTCCTGGCCGGCGTCATTCCGGGCTTCATGATGATGGCCGGGCTGATGCTGACCGTGTGGCTGATCGCGCGGCGCCGCGGCTACCGCCCGGAAATGGCGGAACGCCCGACCCTGCGCGCCGTGTGGCGGGCGGTAGCCGACGCCAAATGGGCGCTGCTGTTCCCGGTGGCCCTGCTGTTCGCCATCCGCGGCGGCCTGTTCACCCCGTCGGAGGTCGGCGCCTTCGCCGTCGTCTACGCCGCGGTGGTGGGCTTCCTTCTGCACCGGGAGCTGACCTGGGCCGGCGTGGCCGAGGCGCTTCAGGAAGCGGTGGTGGACACCGGCCTGATCATGCTGATCATCCTGTTCTCCGGCATGGTCGGCTACGCCATCATCTTCGAGCAGGCGCCCCAGAGCATCGCCGAGGCGATGACCCAGCTCACCACCAACCCGCTGCTGGTGGTCGCGCTGATCCTGATCTTCCTGTTCATCGCCGGGCTGTTCGTGGAAAGCACGGTGCTGGTGCTGCTGCTGACGCCGATCTTCCTGCCCATCGTGACGCCGCTGGGCGTCGATCCGGTGCATTTCGGCATCCTGATGATGACCATCGTCACGCTGGGCTCCATGACGCCGCCGGTGGGGGTCGCCATGTACACGGTGTGCAGCCTGCTGGATTGCCCGGTGGAGGAGTACGTCGTCGAATCGCTGCCCTTCGTCGGCACCATCGTCCTGCTGGTCGCCGTGCTGACGCTCTGGCCGGGGCTGGTGCTGTTCCTGCCGAACATGCTGATGTAAGGAACGGGGGCTTTGCTTTCAGGGGGCGGACCGGACCGGGCCGCCCCTTCGCATTGTCCCCGGGCCGGGTCATTTCCCGGTCATCATGCCCCAGACCGGTTCGATCACCTTGTGCACCAGCGGGATCAGCAGGGCGCCCAGCAGAAGCCCGAACAGGCCCGCCCCCGCCGCCGCCACCAGCCATTCCACCGCGGCCTGCACCGCCGGCACCGCGTGACCCGCCGCAACGGCGGCGCCATGGATGGCGTGCCCGACCGCCGTCAGGCCGAAGCCCTCCAGCCCATGCACGACGATGCCGCCGCCGACCCACAGCATCGCGGCGGTGCCCACCAGGGCCAGCAGCTTCAGGAAGACCGGCATTCCCTTGACCAGACCGCGCCCGATCCCCTGCGTCACCAGGGCGAGCGCCCGGTCGGCCCCGCCCGGCGCGCCGGGAGGCGCGCTGCGCAGCCCCAGCAGGCTCGCCGCCGGGCGCCCGTTCTGCGCCAGCGACAGGCCCACGTCGTCGGCCTTCACGATCAGCGCCACCGCGCCATAGACCAGACCGGTGATTCCCGCCCCAACGAGCGCGAGAACGGCGGCCTGCATCCAGAAGGACGAGGTTTCCGCGGCGACCGTGGACAGGACGATGGCCATGATCTCCGCCGACAGGATCAGATCCGTCTTGATGGCGCTGTTGACCTTCTCCCGCTCGAACTGCGCGGCGTCCTGCGCCGCGGCGCCCGCTCCACCGCCGTCGTGATCCGCGGCGTGGGGCCGCAGCGCCTCCCACACCTTCTCCGCCCCTTCGTAGCAGAGGAAGCCGCCCCCCAGCATCAGCAGCGGCGTGATCGCCCAGGGCGCCACGAGGCTGAGCGCCAGCGCCGCCGGCAGCAGGAAGACCAGCTTGTTCTTCAGCGATCCCAGCGCGATCTTGCCGATGATCGGCAGTTCCCGGTCGGCGGTGAAGCCGACCACGTAGCGCGGCGTCACCGCGGCGTCGTCCACCACCACCCCGGCGGCCTTGGCCCCCGCCCGCGCCGCCTGTCCGGCGGCATCGTCCAGCGAGGCGGCGGCGACCTTCGCCAACCCGGCCACGTCGTCCAGCAGTGCGATCAATCCCGTGCTCAAGGCCCTGGCTCCCCTCCGTACCGGCGTCCATGGAGCAGAGAACGCCGCCGGGAGCAAGCCGGACCTTCGGAAGGGCCGGTCAGCCGTCCGCCAGTTCGTCGGCGGTCAGCACGCGGAGGTCCAGGTCCGGCGTGGCCCGCCCGTCGTCCAGATAGAGCACCCGGTCCACCAGCACCAGCACGCGCACGCCGTCCACCGGCACGACGCTCAGCCGGCGGTTGAGAACGGCGTTGCGGAAGGCCACGGCCCGGTCGTTGTAGGTGACCGACAGGACGTCGTTCGTCCCCTCCAGCATGGGCAGGGCGTAGCGCTCCATCATCTCCGCGGTCAGCCCGTCGATGCGGGGCAGAAGGGAGGAACCGAGGATGTCGAACCGGTGCTTCTCGATCCAGCGCGCCAGCGGCGGCGACACCGCCTGCGCGATCAGGCCGGGCGTGTAGAGGGTGCTTTTCTCCCCCATGTTCCGCACCATCGCCTTCAGGCCGAGGAAGGTGGGGTGGTGCCGGAAATGGCCGGTCAGAACGTCGCGCAGCAGCGTCTGCTCCCGCGGGTCGGGCAGGGCGGTGCCGGCTTCCCAGCGGGCGACGGTTTCTTCGGTGATGGCCAGCATGACGGCGAACTGCGCGCGGGTCAGGCCGTGCAGACTCCTCAAAGCGCGGACGATCTGCGGCCACTCTTGCGCCGGCACGGACGGCTCTCCGGATTATCCCCAGGGGCAACGATGGAGAGAATACGTGATTCGCTCGCAAACACATACGCAATCATGCGGGGGGCGCCATGCCGAACCCTCGGCATTTGTTCGCTTGACCGACTGTTTTGACCATAAACGCTTGAACAAGCTGTAATTTTTCGGTCTTGCTGCCCTGCGGGCATAGCGCTTCTGGTATTGGGTATACCACGGCACACTAAACCCATCAGCCAAGAGGAGACACACCATGGCCTACGCTTCCGCCCATCACAGCCACCACGACGGCCTTCTGTCGCAGATCGCCAAGGGTGTTACGGAGTTCGCCGGCGCCTGGTTCTCGGCCACGCCGCTGTACATTGTATACCAGGCCGTTTCGTCCGGCGCCTTTGCCCCGGCGGCCAGCACCTCGACGCTCGATCTGCCGACGCTGATGCGCGAATGACCGGCGGCAGGGCCATACGGCCCCCCGACACGGCGGCCCGCCCATCCGGGCCGGAAAAAAGGACCGAAAAAGGACCGACTCCTCCGGAGCGGTCCTTTTTCGTTTCACCCATGCGCTCTACCCGGTGAGCGTGAAGGTCGCCGGAGGCTTCCCCCGGCGCTGCCGCTCCAGCATCGTCAGGAACGCCCGATCCAGCGAGCGCGTGTAGCCGTCCATATCGAACAGCGGACCGCCGTCGCGACCCGCGCGCAACGCGGCCCGCAAGGTTCCGAGGTCGCCGCGGTTGTTCGCCCAATGGAGAACCGCGCTTTCATACTGCGCCAGGGACTCCGCAACGAACCCGGGGATGCCCGCGGCGTGGAGCAGGCTGGCCGCCACGCGCGACTGCAACGTCCGTCCCGGGCACGTCACCACCGGAAGCCCGACCCACAGCGCGTCGCTCGCTGTCGTGTGGCCGCCATAATGAAGGGTGTCCAGCATCAGGTCGGCGTTCTGCAACCGGGACAGATGGTCGCCCAGGGACGGCGCCCAGGACGCGAAGACGAGACGGTCCGCGGCGATGCCCGCCGACAGGGCGGATCGGCGCAGATTCCGCTCCGCCTCGGCGTTCGTCCGGGCGAGCCACAGCACGGCGTCGGGAATCTGGCGAAGCAACGACATCCAGACCGCCCAGACCTCGGGCGTGATCTTGTAGGCGTTGTTGAAGCAGGCCAGCACGAACCCGTCCGCAGGAAGCCCGCAGGCCGCACGCGGCGGTGGCGGCGGGACCTCGCCGCGGCGGTCCCGCGGCATGAAGCAATGGGGCATCCGCGCGACCGCCTCCGCGAAGCCGCTCTCCAACTCCGGAGGCAGGGCAACGGAATCGGCGAGGATGTAGTCGATCCAGGGCGCGCCCATGGTGCCGGGATAGCCCAGGAACTGCACCTGCAGCGGGGCCGGACGGGCGGCGAGGATGTGCGGCCTCGGATGGCCGGTGTAGCCCTTGAGGTCGATCAGGATGTCCACGCCGTCCCGGCGGATTGTCTCGGCGGCCTCCTCCGCGGTCAGGGAATCGATGTCGACGAACCGGTCCACGCCCTCGCGGACGCGCCGGCGCTCGACGCCGTCGTCGTCCGGGCCGTAGCTGTAGGCGATCACGCGGAAACGCGACCGGTCGTGCAGCGCCAGCACCTCCGCCAACAGTTGCGCGACCGGATGCTGGCGGAAGTCGTTCGACAGATAGGCGATGGTGGCGACGTCCGCCTTGTTGTGCTTCGCCTTGAGCCGCACCGGCTTCGACCGGATCGTCTGCGCGTGCGCCCGCGCCGCCGCCAGAAGCGATCCGGCGGAAACGCGGTGGGACAGCATCATGGACGCCTGCACCGGCACCCCCTGCGAGGCGATGGCCTCCAGTTCCCCGGCGTCCTCGTCGAACGTGGACCAGTCGCAGGATTGCTGCTTCGTCTGGATGAGCCCGACCGTCGCAGTCGGGTTCTGCGGCGCAATTTTCAGCGCGCGGCCATAGCTTTCCGCCGCGGCGCCCAGCCTGTTCCGCCCTTTGAGAATCGTTCCCAGATTGAACCACACGGCGGGAGCGTGCGGCGCCGCCGCCGCCGCCCGGCGGGCCAAACGCTCCGCCTCTTCCAGACGTTCCAGTTGAAACAGCACCGCCGAGAGGCTGAGCAGAGTGTCCGGATGGCCGGGCTGCAGGCGCCGCGCCCGTTCGAGCGTGCCGGCGGCGCGGTCGAACGCGCCCATCCGGAACAGGGTGTTGCCGATGTTGAGCTGGATTCCGGGGTGATTCGGGTCGTGGCGGAGCGCCAGCTCGAAGGCGGCCAAGGCGTCGTCGTAGCGCTGGTTCTGGAAGGCGTCGTTCCCGGCCGCCGCGTAGAGGTCACGCCCGAAGGCCGCGATCTGGGGATTCGCGATCAGAGTGTTCAAGGCGACGTCTCTGGTCGCCTGCTCGAACAACGCGACGGCACGCCCCAGATCGTTTCTCCGGGCCAGAGCCAGGGCGTCCGACAGCTTGCGCATGTCCGGCCCGGGGGGGCCGCTGCGGTGTCTGTTCTTGTTCATATCCAAAACGACCCTGCTTTTCTCGATTCACCCAACGCTCCGCACCGCGCCGCGATTGCCGCAGCCCGGTCCGCGTGAGCCGCACCGCCCTGGCGATGCCCTCAATCCGGGTATGGTAGCGCACTCCCGGTCCGGCGGGGGAGCGTTGTCGTCGGACCTGCCCCACCCGCAGGCCATGGAAGGAGACGTCAGGCGTCCCCGGCGATCTCCGCCAGAAGCTGCACCTGGAAGGACAGCAGGAAGGCCGCCCGCTCCCGCGCCCGTTCCCGGCCCGCCGGGGTCTGCATCGTGTTGGGAAGCAGCAGCAGCTTCGCCTTGAAATGGTCCAGCGCGTATTGCAGGTCGTCCAGCGGGCGGCCCTCGGCCAGCGGGTCCTCGCCATGGAACAGCGCCCGCTTCATCAGGCCGGAGGTGGCGAAGCAGCGCGCGATGCCGATGGCTCCCAGGCTTTCCAGGCGGTCGGCGTCCTGGACCAGCTTGGCCTCCACGGTCAGCGGCGGGATACCGGCGGAGTAGCTGTGCGCCTCGATGGCGTGGCGGGTGGCGGGAATCAGCGCGTCCGGGAAGCCCATGCCGCGCAGGACCTCCTCCGCCCGGTCCGCCGACAGGCGGGAGGCGCGGCTGCGGTCCGGGTGGTCCTTCGGCACGTTCACGATGTCGTGCAGCAGGGCGGCGGCCAGCACGACCAGCATGTCGGGCGGCGGCCCGCCGTCCCGTTCGGCCTCCGCCGCGGCCAGGGCCTTGGCGGTGCGCCAGACGCGAAGAAGATGGTCGATGTCGTGGGCCGGGTCCTCGGCCGCGTTGGAACGCAGCCATGTGGTGATGGAGCTTTCCCAAACATCGACATCGCTGAGCACAACATCCTTCGGCATGAGCGCTCGTCCTCTTCAGTGCTTTTTACATAATATGGGGACGGGCAGGGCGGTTGTCCCGAAATCATTTGTGGGCGGCCTTTTCCTTCCCCCAAATCGGGACCCCCGAATAAGGTCCCGCCTATCCGGAATGGTTGCACCGCGCCGAATGCCCGGTGACCGCGGATCGTCCCGCCGTTAAGGTGACGCCCGCCCGGACCGGGCCGACCGACAGGCAGAGGGGAGACATGCAGCCGATCATTCAGGTGCGCGGGCTGGAAAAGACCTACGCCACCGGCTTCCAGGCGCTGAAGGGGGTCGATCTCGACATCCGGCGCGGCGAGATCTTCGCCCTTCTGGGGCCGAACGGGGCGGGCAAGACCACCCTCATCAGCATCATCTGCGGCATCGTCCGGGCCACCGGCGGCAGCGTGACGGTGGACGGGCACGACATCGTGCGCGACTGGCGCGCCGCGCGGTCGCTGATCGGCCTCGTCCCGCAGGAGCTGACGACCGAGGCGTTCGAGAGCGTCTGGGCCACCGTCAGCTTCAGCCGCGGGCTGTTCGGCAAGCCGCCCGATCCCGCCCACATCGAGAAGGTGCTGAAGGATCTGTCCCTCTGGAACAAGAAGGACAGCAAGGTCATGGCGCTGTCCGGCGGCATGAAGCGCCGCGTGATGATCGCCAAGGCCCTGTCGCACGAGCCGCGCATCCTCTTCCTCGACGAGCCGACCGCCGGGGTGGACGTGGAACTGCGCCGCGGCATGTGGGAGATGATCGGGCGCCTGCGCGACAGCGGCGTGACCATCATCCTGACCACCCACTACATCGAGGAGGCGGAGGAGATGGCCGACAGCATCGGCGTCATCTCCGACGGCCGCATCGTCCTGGTGGAGGACAAGGCGGCGCTGATGCGCAAGCTGGGCAAGCGGCTGCTGACCCTTCAGCTCCAGAACCCGCTGGAGTCCATCCCGGCGGAACTGGCCGGCTATCCCCTGGCCCTGTCCGGCGACGGGCGGGAGCTGGTCTACAGCTTCGACACGCAGGAGGAGCACACCGGCATCGCCGGGCTTCTCCGCAAGCTGGGCGACCACGGCATCGATTTCACCAACCTGCACACCGAGGAAAGCTCCCTTGAGGAGATCTTCGTCAGCCTTGTGAAGGAGCGGGCATGACCTCCCCCATCAACCTTCATGCGGTCAAGGCCATCTACCTGTTCGAGCTGGCCCGCACCTGGCGCACGCTGTTCCAGAGCATCGCCGCCCCCGTCATCTCCACCTCGCTCTACTTCATCGTCTTCGGGGCGGCGATCGGCGGGCGCTTCACGGCGGTGGACGGGGTGACCTACGGCGCCTTCCTGGTGCCCGGCCTCGTCATGATGTCGGTGCTGACGGAAAGCGTGTCCAACGCCTCCTTCGGCATCTACATGCCGCGCTATTCGGGCACGATCTACGAGGTGCTGTCGGCCCCCATCTCCGCCTTCGAGACGGTGGTGGGCTATGTCGGGGCGGCGGCCACCAAGTCGATCATCCTCGGCGTGCTGATCCTGCTGACGGCCCGGCTGTTCGTCGATTACTCGATCCAGCACCCGTTCTGGATGGCCGCCTTCCTGGTTCTGACCTCGGTCACCTTCAGCCTGCTGGGCTTCATCCTGGGGATCTGGGCGGACGGCTGGGAGAAGCTCCAGATCGTGCCGATCCTGATCATCACGCCGCTGGCCTTCCTCGGCGGCAGCTTCTATTCGATCAGCATGCTGCCGCCGCTGTGGCAGAAGATCACCCTGTTCAACCCGGTCGTCTATCTGGTCAGCGGCTTCCGCTGGAGCTTCTACGGGCAGGCCGACGTGCCGGTGGGGATCAGCCTCGCCATGACCGCCCTGTTCCTGGCGCTCTGCCTGACGGCGGTCTGGTGGATCTTCCGGACGGGTTACCGGCTGAAGGCGTGACGGCTCCGGACGGCGGGGATCACCCCTCGCCGTCCGGCATTCCGTGCACCCGGTGCCAGTCCTCCAACGACTCCGCCGGATAGTCGTCGCGGCATTCGTCCCCCGGCCCGGCCTGGACCGGCACCCAATTGGCCTTGGACCCCAGCATCATGTGGACGTGGGACGGCGCCTCCGGCAGGGGCGTGTCGATGGCGCTGGCGAAGGGATGGACCAGCTCCGGCCAGCGCGGGTCGCTCACCCACAAAGCGGAGCCGCAGCGGGAGCAGAAGCGCCGCTCGCCGGGGCTCTCCTGCCCGTCGATGCGGGCGTGGAAGACCGTGACGTGCTCCGCCCCCGTTATCTTCAGCGTGTCGGCCCTGGCCCCCAGATTGATGGCGTAGCCGCCCCCGCCCGCCGTCTTGCGGCAGACCGAACAGTAGCAGCGCAGGTAGGGGACCGGCGCATAGGCGTCCACCGAGAAACGCACCGCACCGCAGTGGCAGGACCCGTCGAGCTTCATCCGTCCTCTCCTCCGATCCACGGGCGCCCGGCTGCGGCGCCCCTTTCCTGAACAGGCGAAAGCCCATTCCGGCGCGGAGAGGCCGTCCCGAGGGATGGCCGGCCTATATGCGTTTTATATTCCAGGCCGCCCTTTGCCCCCTCGAATTTATACGCGCATCGGACGCAGCCTGACCGAACGGGACGGTCGTCGGCTCCGCCCTGGTCGGTCATGAACGTCCTGCGCATCAACCTTGTCCTCGACGCCGCCACGGCGAAGCATTAGCTGAAGGTCAACGAAGGAGTCCCCGTCCGCGCTCCCGCAAGGCGGGGAAGGGGTAAGGGAATCGCCGATCCGCTCTGAAAGCCACCCGCCGCATGCCGAACGACCGCCCCGCCGACCCCACCCGGCCTTCGCCCGAAGCGCTGCTGCGCGAAGCGGTGCGGGAGGGGCGCGGGCGGCTGAAGCTGTTCCTGGGCGCCGCACCGGGGGTCGGCAAAACCTACGAGATGCTGCTGACCGCCCAGGCCAAGCGCCGCGACGGCGTGGATGTGGTGGCCGGCGTGGTCGAAACCCATGGCCGCCGCGAAACCGAGGCGCTGCTCGCCGGGTTGGAAACCATCCCCCGCCGCAGGATCGAATACCGGGGCCGCCTGCTGGAGGAGATGGACCTCGACGCCATCCTGGCCCGCCGTCCGGCCATCGCCCTGGTGGACGAGCTGGCCCACAGCAATGCCCCCGGCAGCCGCCACGCCAAGCGCTATCTGGACGTGGAGGAGATCCTCGCCGCCGGGATCGACGTCTACACCACCCTGAACATCCAGCATGTGGAGAGCCTGAACGACGTCGTCGCCCGGATCACCCGCGTGCGGGTGCGCGAGACGGTGCCGGATTCCATCCTCGACCGCGCCGACGACATCGAGGTCATCGACATAACGCCGGACGACCTGATCCAGCGGCTGAAGGACGGCAAGGTCTATGTCCCGCACACCGCCGAGCGGGCCATCCGCCATTACTTCTCCCCCGGCAACCTGACGGCGCTCCGCGAGCTGGCGCTGCGCCGCACCGCGCAGCGGGTGGACGACCAGTTGCTCACCCACATGCAGGCCCACGCCATCGCCGGCCCCTGGGCGGCGGGGGAACGGCTTCTGGTCTGCGTGAACGAGGACCCGGCCTGCGCCGCCGTCGTCCGCTACGCCCGCCGCCAAGCCGACCGGCTGCGCGCCCACTGGACCGCCCTGCATGTGGAAACCCCGCGCAGCCTGCGCCTGACCGAGGCCGAGCGCGACCGCATCGCCGACGCGCTGCGGCTGGTCGAGAAGCTGGGCGGCGAGGCGGTGACCATTCCCGGCGGCGACGTGGCCGGCACGGTGGTGGACTACGCGCGGGCCAACAACGTCGCCCACATCGTCATCGCCAAGTCCCACCGCCCGCCCTGGGCCGAACTGCTGCGCGGCTCCGTCGCCTTCCGGCTGATCCGGCGGGCCGGGGGCATCAGCGTCCACGTCATCGCCGACGACGCCGCGGAGCCGATCCCGCCCAAGACGGTGCGCACCGCCGCTCCCCGGCGACCCGCCCTGTCCTGGTGGCCCTACGCCGCCGCCACCGGCTATGTCGCGCTGGCGCTGGGTGTGGGGGAACTGCTGCATCTGGTCCTGGACGTCGGGAACGTCGGGCTGGTCTTCCTGACGGCGGTGCTGACCAGCGCGGTGACCGGCGGACTGGGGCCGTCGCTCTACGCCTGCGTCGCCAGCATCCTGGCCTTCAACTATTTTTTCCTGAACCCGCTCTACACCTTCTCCATCGCCGATCCGGAGAACATCGTCGCGCTGTTTTTCTTCGCGGTGGTCGCGGTGATCGCCAGCAACCTGACCGCCCGCGTGCGCGCCCAGGCCGTCACCGCCCGCCTGCGCGCCAAGACGACGGAGGACCTCTACGGCTTCAGCCGCAAACTGGCCGGGGTGGTCACCATGGACGACCTGCTGTGGGCGACCGCCCACCAGATCGCCGCGATGCTGAAGGTGCATGTGGTCCTGCTGCTGCCGGAAGGGAACACGGTGGCCGTCCGCGCCGGCTACCCGCCGGAGGACGAGCTGCGGGAGGCCGACCGCGCCGCCGCCGTCTGGGCGTGGGAGAACAACCGGCCCGCCGGGCGCGGGTCGGACACGCTGCCCGGCGCCAAATGGCTGTTCCTTCCCCTGCGCACCGGGCGCGGCCCGGTCGGGGTGGTCGGCATCGACACCGACACCGCCCGCACCGGCAAGCCCGGCGCCCTGCTGACCCCCGACCAGCGCCGGCTGCTCGACGCGCTGACCGATCAGGCGGCGCTGGCCATCGAGCGCGTCACCCTGGCCGAGGACGTGGACCGCGCCCGGCTGGCCGCCGAGACGGAGCGGCTGCGCTCGGCCCTGCTCACCTCGATCTCCCACGACCTGCGGACGCCCCTGGCCTCCATCCTGGGATCGGCGACCAGCCTGACCGCCTACGGCGCCCGGATGGACGAGGCGTCGCGCCGCGACCTCGCCGCCACCATCCAGGAGGAGGCGGAGCGGCTGAACCGCTTCATCGCCAACCTGCTGGACATGACGCGCCTGGAATCGGGGGCCATCCGCCCGCGCACCGGCCCCGTCGATCTGACGGAGACGGTGGGCAGCGCGCTGGAGCGGGCGGGCCGCATCCTGGCCGGGCACATGGTGGACGTGGACCTCGCCGCCGACCTGCCGATGCTGGAGGCGGACGACGTGCTGTTCGAACAGGTTCTCTTCAATCTGCTGGACAACGCGGCCAAATACGCGCCTACGGGCTCGCTGATCCGGGTCAGGGCGTTCCGGGAGGACGGACAGGTGCGCATCGAGGTGCTGGACGAGGGCGAGGGCATTCCCGCGGCGGACGTGGAACGGATCTTCGACAAGTTCTACCGCGTCCAGGCCCAGGACCGGCAGCGCGCCGGAACCGGGCTGGGGCTGGCGATCTGCCGCGGCTTCGTCGAGGCGATGGAAGGCCGCATCGCCGCCGGCAACCGCAAGGACCGCTCCGGCGCCGTCTTCACCCTGACCATGCCCGCCGCCGCCGCATTGCCCGGACTTGAGGAAGAGGTCGCGCCATGAGGTCCGAATCCCTGCCGCTGCGCGTCCTGGTGGTGGACGACGAGCCGCCGATCCGCCGCTTCCTGCGCACCACCCTGTCCGCCCAGGGCTACGACATTGCGGAGGCGGAGGACGGCGCGAAGGCGCTGGAGGAGGTGCGGCGGCGCCCGCCGGACCTGCTGGTGCTCGACCTCGGCCTGCCCGGCGTCGGCGGGCTGGAGGTGATCCGCCGCCTGCGCGGCGACGGGGTGGCCACCCCCATCATCGTGCTGTCCAGCCGCGCCGACGAGGCGGGAAAGGTGGAGGCGCTGGACCTCGGCGCCGACGATTACGTGACCAAGCCCTTCGGCATGGACGAGTTGCTGGCCCGCATCCGCGCCGCCCTGCGCCACCGCCTGCAACAGCAGGGGGAGCGCCCGCTGTTCCGCAGCGGTGACCTTGCCGTCGATCTGGTCCGGCGGATCGTGACCGTCCGCGGCGCCGAGGTGAAGCTGTCGCCCCGCGAATACGACCTGCTGCGCCTGCTGGTCGCCCATGCCGGCAAGGTGCTGACCCACCGCTTCATCCTGAAGGAGGTCTGGGGCGGCGAGACGGACGTGCAGTATCTGAGAATCTACATCCGCCAGCTCCGCCAGAAGATCGAACGGGAGCCGGAACGCCCGCTGCACATCCTGACGGAAACCGGGGTTGGCTACCGGCTGCGCGCCGCCGATTGATCCCGTTCCACCCCCTGACGCAACCCACCGCTGCACGCTAAACCTGCTGCGCGGGGCGCGAATTCGTGCGACAGAAGCACCCGGGCCGCTGTTCCCACCGCGAGCCCCAAGAAAAGAGATGACCGGATACCGCAACTGAGCCCACCCGCAGCCTCGAAGAGAATTTTCATATGGAAAGCGTCGATCTCTGGTCGCAGCTCACCGCCCTTGGGCAGGTGATCGCCATCGACCTGGTTCTGGCCGGCGACAACGCCATCGTGGTCGGCATGGCCGCCGCCGCGGTGCCCCTGGAACAGCGCCGCAAGGTGATTTTCTGGGGCATCGGCGCGGCCATCGTGCTGCGCATCTTCTTCGCCCTGATCACCACCCAGCTCCTCGCGATCATCGGCCTGACCCTGGCCGGCGGCGTGCTGCTGCTGTGGGTCTGCTGGAAGATGTACCGCGAACTGCGCTCCCACGGGGCGGACGAGGTGGCGCCCGACGAGGCGCTGGCCGCAACGGGCTCCGGCGCGGGGGACGCCGCGGTGGGCGCGGCGGTGGCGACGACCACCTTCGGCGCGGCGGTCTGGCAGATCGTGGTGGCGGACGTGTCGATGTCGCTGGACAACGTGCTGGCCGTCGCCGGCGCGGCGAAGGACCACCCCACCATCCTGGTCATCGGCCTGCTGCTGTCGGTCGTGCTGATGGGGGCCGCGGCCAACATGATCGCGCATGTCCTGCACAAGCACCGCTGGATCGGCTGGATCGGTCTGGCGATCATCACCTATGTGGCGCTCGACATGATCTGGCGCGGCGGCAACGAAGTGCTGACCCAGGCCCACCTGCTCTGACGAAAAGAAAAACCCCCCGCCCCTCCGGACGGGGGGTTTTTCTTCAAGCGCTCCCGCCCTCCAGCACCGCCCGCAAATCCTCCAGACGGCGCACCGCCCGCACCCCCAGCGTGCCGTCGCGGCCCCGGATCGCCACCGCCCGGCGCTCCAGATGCTCCAGCCGCCGGCAGCCCGCCAGTTCGGCCACCGCGTCGGAAAAGACCACCGTGGCGTCAAGCTGCTTGGTCATCTCCTCCAGCCGCGCCGCGACGTTGCCGGTGTCGCCGATGAACTGGAGCGACCCGTCCTCCGAACAGGCCACCGCCCCGACCACGGCAAGGCCGGAATGCACCCCGGCACCGAAGGCCAGGGGCTGGTCCAGCTCCTCGGCGAGGTCGCGGCTCAGCAGCTCGATGTCGCGCCACAGGTCGGACGCGGCGCGCAGCGCGCTGGCCGCCGCCGCCGCGGGGTCCCGCTCGTCGGCGAACATGCCCATCACCCCGTCGCCCGCGATGGCGATGACATAGCCGCCCTGCCGCCGGATCGCGTCGGTGACCACCTGGACGTAGCGGGTGACGATGAACAGCGCGTCGAAGGGCAGCCGCTCCGCCGCCAGCGAGGTCGATCCCCGCAAATCCACGAACAGGGCGGTGATCGCCAGCTCCCGTCCGCTGTCCATGGGGGTGGAGACGGCGAAGGTGCGCCCGTTGTCCCGCGCCGCCAGCAGCGGCGTGACCGACAGCGGCGCCACGGGGCGGAGCTGGCAGGCCAGCCGGACGGACGGGGGCGCCTTCATCCGCTCCAGCACCGCCCGCTCCGTCGGGTTGGGCGGCGGCAGGGCCTCCGCCCCTTCGGTCACCCGGACGCGGCAGGTGGAGCAGCGGCCCCGCCCGCCGCACAGCGCGGTGTGGGGGATGCCGTTGGCCCGGCTCGCCTCCAGCACGGTGGTCCCGCGCGGGACGGTCACCGCGCGCCCGCCGGGATAGGCGATGCGGACGGGGCTGGTCGTCCGCGCCCGCCAGTTGCGGTACTGCCGCAGACCCAGCGTGCCGACCAGCAGCAGGACATAGGCGTTGAACACCCCGCCGCTCAGCGCCGCCAGGGCGGCCCGGTTCTCCGCCTCCGGAGAGCCGGCGGGGGGCGGGCGGAACTGCTCCAGGTAGGCGGGGTCGGCGGCGGCCCGGCGCTCGGCGTCCCAGCCGGCGTTGACGATCCCGGCCAGCGCCAGCAGCGGCAGCAGCATGGCGAAGGCGCCGAGCAGCGCCGCCCGCTGCCGGTACCAGGGCTTCAGCATCAGCCAGCCGCGCACCCCGATGCAGCCGTGTATCCAGACGATCACCAGCAGAAGGAGCTGCCGCCACAGCAGGGTTTCCGGCGCGGTGATCCAGTAGAGGACGATCGCCCGCGGGTAGGTCAGCGGATCGCCGTACAGATCGTCGGCGAACATCCCCGTCATGCCGTGCGAGATCAGCAGGAGCGGGATGCACAGGCCGAGCCCGAGCTGCCAAGCCTCCCCCGCGGGCATGCGCAGGTGGCGGCGCCGGTACAACGCCCACAGCCCCAGCCCGGCGTGGGTGACGAAGGAACCGGCGAGCAGCGCCTGCCCCGGCGGCGTGTCCCAGACCCACAGCAGGGTGTGGCGCGCCACCTCCATCGCCGGCAGAAGCAGCAGGCCGGCGGCGTGGGCGATGAAATGGGTGATGACGAAGGTGAACAGCGTCAGGCCGGTGAACAGGCGCAACGGGCGTTCGATCCGGCGTTTCATGAACGGTTCCGGGCGGCGGATGGGACGGGCGTCCATGTCGGTCGGCGGGCTCGGTCTGTGGGGCTCGGCTTGTGCGTGGCGGCCCCCGGCATAGTATGGGATGATCCCGCGCCATGCCACAGCCCGACACCCATACTCGTTCATGAGGCCCCGTTCATGAGGCGCCGGACCGAAACGCTGGCGGGAGCGGCGCTGTTCCGCTCCCTCTCTCCCGCCGACCTGCGGGCGCTGGAGGACCGCTGCCTCTGGCGCCGGGTGGAGGCCGGGCAATGGATCATCGATTTCGAGGATGAGGGGACCGACGTCTTCGTCGTGGCCGCCGGTCTGGTCCGGGTCAAGATCCGCGCGATCTCCGGGCGGGAGGTGATCCTGCGCGACATCCCCGCCGGGGAGTTCTTCGGGGAGCTGGCGGCCATCGACGGCAAGGCGCGCTCCGCCGGCATCGTCGCCGTGACCAACGCCACCGTCGCCTGTCTGCCCGCCCCGCTGTTCCGCGATTGCGTCCACCGCCACCCCGACGTCTGCGATCAGGTGATGGTCCTGCTGGCCGGGGAGATCCGGAAGCTCGCCACGCGGGTGAACGAGTTCAACACGCTGGACGTGCGCCACCGCATCTACGCGGAACTGCTGCGGCTGGCGCGGCCCGACGGGCGGGGAGAGCACACCGCCACCGTCTCCCCGCCGCCGCCCCACGCCGACCTCGCCGCCCGCGTCAGCACCCGGCGCGAGGCGGTCTCGCGGGAGCTGGGCGCGCTGGAGCGCGACGGGCTGCTGGAGAAGCGGCGGGGGGCGCTGGTCCTGCTGGACACCCGCCGCCTGCGCGACCGGATCCGGCAGGCGGCGGAGGAGGACTGAGGGTGGGCGTTTAAGCCTTCACCGCCTCGGACTCGATGATGATCTGGATCTCGTCGCCGATGTTCGGCACGCCGTACTTCATGCCGAAGTCGGAGCGCTCGATCGTGCCGCGGGCGGAGAAGCCGACCGTCTCCAGCTTGCTGGCCGGGCTGACGCCGTCCTTGTTGAAGGTGACGTCCAGCACCACCGGCTTGGTGACGCCCAGCAGGGTCAGGTCGCCGTGCAGCTTGCCGGTCTTGTCGCCGGTCTTCTCGATCTTGGTGCTCTTGAAGGTCAGCTTGGGGAACTCCTTCACGTTGAAGAAGTCCGGCGACTTCAGATGCTCGTCGCGCTTGGCGTGGTTGGTGTCGATGCTGGCGGTGTCGATGCTCACCGACAGCGCGCTCTTGTCCGCCGCGTCCTTGTCGAAGGACAGCTCGCCGGCCACCGTGTTGAACTGGCCCACCGCCTTGGAGAAGCCCAGATGGTCGACGATGAACACCACGGCGGTGTGGGCGGGGTCCAGCTTGTAGGCGACCGGGGCGGCCTGCGCCGTCAGCGGCAGGGCAACGAGAGCGGACAGGGCGGCGGCGGCGAGAAGGCGCTTCATGGTTCGGGTCCTTTGTCGGTTTGAAGGAATGGGTCGGATCGGTCAGTAGCCGGACACGTCGGAACCGGCGGAAAGAAGGAAGGCGACGCCCACGGCGGCGATGGCCGGCACCAGGGCGAGAACGGTCAGCGCCACGGTCCCCATGGCCCGTCCCGCCGCCGTCCGGGGCAGGGGCAGGCGGTCGCGCAGCCGGTCGGCGAAGAAGGCGGGCAGGACCAGCAGCAGGGCTTCGGCGCGGGCGGAGGAGAAGAAGGTCAGCGTGGCGGCCAGCAGCACCAGGATGCCCAGCGCCGCCTGACCGGCGTTGCCCCAGGCATGGCGCTCCACCGGCCAGTTCCACAGCAGCAGCCCGCCGGTGGCCGCAGCCAGCGCGAAGGCGAGCTGCGCCACGGAGGCCGAGGCGCCGACCAGCGCCACCCCGCCCACCGCCACCGCGGCGG
>NZ_JAUJFI010000078.1 GCF_030849505.1 Azospirillum isscasi
GGGTGGCCCCGGACCGCGTGGCGGCCCTGAAGGCCGCGGCGGCGTGCCACCGCAACGCCGCCCGGCTGCGCCCGGAGATCCTCCTGCCGGTGCGGGACCGGCCCGCCGGTCCGCCGGCGCTCGCCAAACTCGCCGCGGCGGAGGATTGGGACGACCCGTGCTGGCGGCCTTGGGCGGTGCGGGTGCGGACCAACGTCGCCACCTTCCAGGCCCCCTACCTCGACGACGCCGACGCCGAACGCCGCCGCGACGAGGACGCCCGCAACAACATCGACAACTTCTTCAAGCGCAGCCGCGGCACCTGGGAGCGCGCGCAGTTCCTCTACGGCCTCGACCAGCTGGGCCTGCTGGAGCGGGGCCCCCGCGCCCTGGTGCTGAGCGCCGAGGTGGACGGGTTCTACCTGATGCTGACCGAACTGGCGCGGGCCGTCGGGGTGGTCGATGTCGGGCCGGGGGCGCCGGCCCATGCGGAGCGGGTGGGGCGTGGCGACCGCGACCCCTGGCTCGCCAAGCCACGCCGCTTCCACCGCGACCGCATCGCGATCCATCACGGGATGCCGGGTCCGGAGCTGTTCGCCGACGCGCCGTGGGACGCCGCCGTCCTGCCGCAGAACACGCTGTCGCGCCTGGCGGTGGAGGGAAAGGCGGCGGCGCTGCTGGCCTGGATCGGCCGGCGTCTGGCGCCGGGCGGGGTGCTGGCCTTCTCGGCGGAGATCCGGCTGAACGGGCGCCCGGGTGTGCCGGGCCTCACCCCCCGTCAGGCCCTGGCCTTGGGGGATGCCTTGGCGGACGCCGGGATGGAGTTGCCGGGATCGGTGGACCTGTCGCTCAGCGACGCCACGCTCGACCGTTTCGTGACGACCGGCGCGCCGGGGTCCGCGAACCCGAACTTCGTCATCCGCACCGGCGAGGCCCTGCACATCACCGCCGTCTGGTTCGCCCGCAAGAGAGCCGATACGCCGGGCGGGGGGTGGGAGAGGCTGGCGCGGTTCCTGGCCTGACCAACCTCTCCGCCGGCTTTACTCCGCCGGAACGGGCGCGTCGTCGTAGAGGTCGCGCAGGGCGGCGGCGGGAATCCCCAGCCGCGCCGCGTCCTGCCGCATCGCCGTGCGGGAGGAGACGATGCGCGGCGTCAGGAAGACCGGCCCCGCGAAGCCGGGTAGGGCGGCGGGGGGCTCCACCGGGGTGCCGTCCAGCGACTGGCCGGCCAGCTTGGTGTCGAACAGCCGCACGCGCCCTTCCTTGATGAGCGGCTTCAGCGCCGGCGCCTGGGCCAGCGTCTCGAAAAAGTCGGTGCCGACGCCCCACAGGGCCACCGGGCCGTCCGCCGCCGCCCCGGTCACAGCGGCACCCAGCGCGCGCCACTGGCGGATCAGGTAGTCGGAGCTGCTCTTGGCCTTGTCGGCCCCGATCGCAAGGTCGCCTTCGGACAGGCGGCGCATCTTCTCGCCGCCGTCGGGCACGTAGAGATACTGCTCGTCGAGGGCCGCCCCCGCGTAGCGGTCGAGATGGCCCTTTTCCCGCAGGGTGGACATGGGCGTGCCCTCGATCTCGCCGCAGCCCGTCTCCTGGAAGGTGTCGAGCGGCAGGCTGGCGATGTAGGACTTGGTGTCCTGCATCTGCTCGTGCGTCTCGCCCGGCAGGCCGTAGGTGAAGGTGCCGTGCACCGTCATGCCCAGGCGCTTGATCTCATGCACCGCGGCGCGGGCGGTCTCCAGGTTCAGGCGCTTGTTGACGATGTTGTCGTTGACCCACTGGTTGCCGCTCTCGAAGCCCAGCTTGACGCCGAAACAGCCGCTGTCGCGCATGGCCTTCCAGGTGTCCAGCTTGATGGTGTCGGCGCGGCACATGGCCGACCAGGGCAGGCCGATGCGGGTCATCACCTCGCAGATCCCCAGCACATGCTTGTCGCCGAGGTTGAAGGTGTCGTCGTCGAAGTAGATGGATTTGTAGCCGTAGCGGCCGACCAGCTCGCGCAGCATCCCCTCGACGTAATCCGGGGTGTAGAAGCGGACCGAACGCTTGCCGGTGCCGTCCGGGTCGTTGCCGGTCATGGTCGCCGGCCAGACGCAGAAGATGCACTTGTAGGGGCAGCCGCGGCTGGCCCAGACCTGGAGCTGCGGCGCCTTCTGCCCGGCGGGGTTCACGTCCCAATAGCGGTGGGCGATGAGCTCGTCGAAGTAGGGGTAGGGGGCGGCGTTCATCTCCGCGACGCTCAGCAGGTCGTGCGGCAGCATGCCGGTGGCGCCGTTCAGGACGCGCACGCTGCCCTTCTCGTACTCGCCTTGGATGACCGCGTGGATCGGGTGATCCGCCATCACCGCCTCGCCCTTGGCTGACAGGGCGCCGGTCAGCACGATCTTGGTGTCGGGCAGCATCTCCTTGATGCGCCGGACGATCGTCTGGTCATGGTCCCAGCAGGGGGTCGCCGTTTCAATGAAGACGTATTCGTACCGCTCCTCGCGCAGGTGCTGGAAATAGCTGTCGTAGGACTCGCGCAGCGCGATGGAATCGCGGAACACCACCTTGGCCCCGGTGGCCTTGGCGGCGTAGGTCGCGGCGTAGCCCATGAAGAAGGGATAGGGCATGTATTCGCCGAACACGAAGTTGCCCGGCGTGGAATGGGCCTGATTGGTGTGCGGCCACCGCGAACCCGCGCGCACGCCGCTGAACCAGGCCGAGGCCGGGGCGTCGTCGCCGTCGAACGCGAACCGCTTGACCCACCAGGGCGGGTTGCTGAACAGGACCTTCATCGCGCTTCCCTCCACCGCTTCCCGCGGTTCCTCATTCACTGACCGGCAATCAGGAGCCGGCGAACCGGTCGGCCATCTCGGCGTGCATCTCGGCCAGGATGCCGTCGATGTCGCGGGTCAGCGACCAGTCCGGATAATGCTCCTGGAAACGCCGGATGTCGCTGATCCACCAGATGTGGTCGCCGATCCGGTTGGTCTCGTCGTAGCTCCAGACCATCGGCCGGCCGGTCAGTTGCCCGGCCTTGGCGATGGCCTCCGCCATCGAGCAGTTGGAATGGCGCCCGCCGCCGATGTTGTAAACCTCGGCGCTGCGCGGCTTCTGGAAGAAGTGCCAGAAGGCGTTCACCAGGTCGAAGGAATGGATGTTGTCGCGCACCTGCTTGCCCTTGTAGCCGAACACCCGGTAGGGCGTGCCGGTGACCGCGCATTTCACCAGATAGGCCAGGAAGCCGTGGAGCTGGGCGCCGGAATGGCCCGGCCCGGTCAGGCAGCCGCCGCGGAAGCAGGCCGTCTTCATGCCGAAGTAGCGCCCGTATTCCTGCACCATCACGTCCGCGGCGACCTTGGAGGCGCCGAACAGGCTGTGCTTGGTCTGGTCGATGCTCATCGCTTCCGGGATGCCGTGGGCGGCCCAGGGATGGGACGGGTCGAGTTCCCAGCGGCTTTCCTGCTCCACCAGCGGCAGGGCGTTGGGCGTGTCGCCGTAGACCTTGTTGGTCGAGGTGAAGATGAAGGGCGCCTCCGGGCTGTGCCGGCGCGTCATCTCCAGCAGGTTCAGCGTGCCGTTGGCGTTGACCGAGAAGTCGGTGAAGGGCTCGCGCGCCGCCCAGTCGTGCGAAGGCTGCGCCGCGGTGTGGATGACCAGGGCGATGGACGAGCCGTAGCGCGCGAACAGGGCGTCCATGGCGTCCTGGTCGCGGATGTCCGCCGTGACGTGCGTGTAGGAGCGGTGCCGCCGTTGCAGCCGCTCCCGGCTCCAGGCCGTGCTCGCCTCCTCGCCGAAGAAGTAGCCGCGCATGTCGTTGTCCACACCGACGACGTCGAATCCCTTCTCCGCAAAGAACCCGACGGCTTCGGCGCCGATCAGGCCGGCCGAGCCGGTGACGATGACAAGGGACATGAGGGTCTTCCGTTCAAAGTAAGATCATGGCGACACCGCCGCGTGCAGACCGCGGCCTACTGCAAGATAGTCTCCAGAACGCGCCGGTGCTCGTCCAGCCATGCGAACAGCTCGTCCAGGATGGCCGGGGCCGACCGCCGCGGGCGCCAGCCGGTCGCCCGCGTGACGTCGGCGTTGTCGGTGACGTACCAGGGAATGTCGGCGTTGCGGGTTTCCGGGCTGGCGGCGATGGGGATGCTCCGGCCCGCCCGCTCGGCGCACAGCGCGGTCAGCTCGGCCAGGGACACGCTCACCTCCGGCCCGCCGCCCACATTGAAGACGCGTCCGCGGAATCGGTCCATGCCGGCCACCTGCACCGTCAGCAGGTCGTACAGATCGGCGACGTGCAGCAGGTCGCGCACCTGCAGCCCCTCCCCGCCGAAGCCGCTGTAGGACAGGCTGCCGCCGTACAGGTGGCGCGCGGCCCACAACACGACAACACCCTGGTCCACCTTGCCCATCTGCCAGGGGCCGGTCAGCACGCCGCACCGGTTGATGACGGCGCGCACGCCGTACATGGCGCCGTATTCCTCGATCATCAGCTCCGACGCCAGCTTGGTGGCGCCGTAGATGGACCGGCTGCCCGGCATCGGGAAGTCCGTGGCGATCCCGGCCGCCGACCAGCCCGGCCCGCCGGCCCCATCCGGCAGCACCAGCCGGGTGGCGCCGCGCTCCAGCGGCAGCCGGCGCAACGGGTCGATGGGATAGACGCGGCTGGTCGACAGGAACACCACGTCGGCGCCGTGGCGCCGCGCCGCCTCCAGGCAGTTCACCGTGCCGACCAGGTTGGTGTTGATCACGTAGGCGGGGCTTCCCCCGTAACCGGCGTGCACCGACGGTTCGGCCGAGCATTCCAGAAGCAGGTCGAAGGCGCCGAGTTCCTCCAGGTCCTCCGGGTTGCGCACGTCGCCATGGGCGAAGCGCACCCCGCCCGCGCGCAGGCGCTCCAGGGCCAGTTCCGAGCCCCGCCGGCGCAGGTTGTCGAAGGCCACCACCTCCGCCTCCGGCCGGTCGCGCTTGAACGCGAGAGCCAGATTGGAGCCCACGAACCCCGCCCCGCCGGTGACGACGATCCTGTAAGGGCGTATGGCGTTCATAGCGGGGCGTTGTCCAAAACTTTCTTGCGGCGGAATGGGCCGATGATCGAAGGGCAAAGGTTAACAAAGCCTCAAATCGTGCTTGCCGCCGTGGCTTTCGCGTCAGGCGCGCAACGCTGCGGCCAGATGCGTCCAGCCTCCAGGCGCCGTGGGGCCCGTCTTGCGGCAGAACCAGACCGCAGAAGCGTGCAGGGTGTCGCCGGTCAACGCCACCAGATGCGGATTCTCCGCACCGGGCGAGCCGGTCCGCACCAGCCGGTCGAGCGTTGCGTCGCTCAACGAAGCATCGAAGTCGCCCAGCAGCTCGAAGCCCGTGTGCCGCGCGAACAGGGCCGCGAGACCGTCTCCGGCCAGTTCGGGGCCGAGGCCGGCCACATCCGTGCCGCCGTTGAGGCGCAGCCTTCCCATGACGGCCAAAACGCCGCCGTCCGCCAGACGCTCGTCCGCCCAGGCGAGCAGGCTGCCGGCGGCCGGATCGAAGATCGTGTCCTGAAGCAGGAGGAGTGCGTCCCAGGGCCGTTCCCCAGCGGCTTTGGAATGGGCGGCTTTGGAATGGGCGGCTTCGGAATGGGGACTGGGCAGGCCATGGTGGATGACGATCCGGTCGCGGTGGAACAGACGGGGCTTCAGCAGCCAAGTGTCCACGTCACCCGCCGCTGCGCGCTTCGCGCGTGCCGCCGTCCCGTCACCGATGTCCAGCACATCCACACGGGAAACCCACTCCGTTAGGGCCAGATAGAAGCCGTCGATGGCTGGGCTGACGACCAGCATCCGGGCCTTCCCGTCGAGCAGCCCCAGGCGGTCCAGCCCGTACAGGAGATGCACGCGTTCCCAGGTTCCCCGGCTGCGCTTGAAGTAGCTGTAGACATGATTGAGCAGGTCGTCGTCCCGCAGCGCCTCGAAATCGGAAATGTTGTCGGCCGCGCTGACGTGAAAGGTGCCGCAGTTCGTCTTGAAGCGCTGCGCCCAGGCGAACCAGGCAGGGTCTTCCCAATCTTCCGACGCGGCCAGCTTGCCGAAGCACGGCGGCCCGTCCGGCCGTTCCATCGCGGCGATCCGGAGAAGCGGGCGCAGGCGGCAAGCGTTGCGGTCGCGGAGCGCCGCCTCCTTGAGGCGGACCAGAGTCTCTTTGGGCACGCCTTCGCTCTGTGCGGCGCCCGGCCAGTCCAGCAAGGCCAGCAGCGGCGCCGACCAGCGGCGCGGATCGACCGCGGCGAGGTCGGAGGCCGCCGCCACGGCCTGCAGGTCCCCGCGGGCGAGCGTCACCTCGCGCGAAGGCATTGCCAGCCGGCGGCCCAGAGCCTGCCGCATGAATGTTTCGAGCGGCACCCCCGCCGGGTCGGACGAGGCTTCCGGCACCATGGCCCGCCGGATGATGGCAACCAGCCGGTCGCCGACGGCATCCAGCGTGTAGTCGGCGAGCGCCCGTTCATAGGCGGCGTCGGCCACGGCCTGGCGCTTGCCGTCGTCGCCGATCAGCATCGCCAGCCGAGCGGAAAAGTCCTCCAGCCCCTCCCCCAAAAGGATGGACGTGCCGTCCTCCAGGCAATGCACCGCCTCGCCGACCGGCGTGGCGCAGACCGCCACCTTGGCCAGCATGTACTCGAACATCTTGGTCGGGCTCTTCGAGGCGTTGAACGCGTTGTCGGCGTAGGGCAGCACGCCGATGTCCATCTCGTTGAGCACCGCTCCGAACTCGCCCGGTGGGATGTGCTCGTGGAAGACCAGATTGTCCATCTCCGGGTAACGCTGCCGCAGGCGCCGTTTCAGCTCCTCCCAGGCCCGTCCGAAGCCGATGATGTGGAAGCGGGCCTTGCGGCGGATGCGGCTTGGCACCAGCGCGAAGGCATCGACGCCGAAGACGATGTCTCTCATGGGGATGTCGCCCCATACGTCCCCGCACCACAGGATGTTCACGCAATCGCCGAAGCGGCGGCGCGGTTCGCCGCGGCGGTCGGAATTGAACACGTCCCGGTCCGCCACCGTGTGGACGAGGTGCGTGTTCGGGTTGAACGGGGCGAGCAGGTCCAGGATGCGCCGGCTGGACGCCACGCAAGCCTGCGCGCGTGCGGCGAAGCGGGCAAGGAATTCCTCGGGCCTCAACGAGGGCAGCCAGGGTTCGATCCGGCGGTAGGGTCGGCTGCCCAGATCGTAGTCGTCATAGTCCAGGACGATCTTGTTGCCGTTGCAGGCCGCCGCCATCAGACAGGCGATCGCGTGATAGCCGGCCTTCTGCACGTAGAGCAGCGCCTGCGGGTTGCGGGACAGCACCTCGAAGGCGGTCAGATTCAGGCGGAGTTTTTCCTCATCCGGCAAGCCGGCCGCCAGCAGGCCCTGCTCGGCCGCGCCGAGATGGTCGAAGAAGGACAGCACCTCCGCGCGCATGCCGCGCTGGTTGACCAGCTTCGCGAAGCTGTAGGCGCGCACGCGGGCCGGTGCCAGCTTGAAACCGTCCTGCGCGACGAAGATGACGTCGGCGGCGTCGATGCGGGCGAGCCAATCGGGATCGAGGAAAGCCTCTGATGTCATGGGGTCCGCGCAGGAAAGGACGACCGAGGGAAGCGAACTTGGAGCACCCGTTCCCGGCGGGTCAAGCCTGTCGGCACCGCAGGGTGCGCGCTTGGCCAGCCACGGCGCATGAGTGTCCGTATCGACGCAACGCTCCACCTCCACCTCCGCCGGTCGGAATGTCTGGAAGCGGTTGCAGGGTGCGCGTTGCGCGCATGAGCCGCGCCGGACGAAATTATGCCCTTCTCGCGATCCGTTTCGCATATCATCGCCCGACTTTGCATCCCCCCCGGGGGCTTTCACCGCGCGACATTCAAGGACTTCATGGCCGTTCCGTTCGTCATCGCCTCCGATCTGTGCCGGGATGCGCGCGTTTATGTTTACGGTTCGGGCGCCGGCGGACAGGCCCTGGTGCGATACCTGATCGGATCGGGTTTGGGTGTGGCCGGATACATTGATTCGTTCCGGGAGGGCAGCGTGGACGGATTGCCCATGCACCGGCTCGACCAGTATCTTGCGTTGCGCCGGCCAGGTGATGCGGTGCTCATCGGCTCGAGCTTCGTGGGCGAGATCGAGCGCCGTCTGGTGGCGAGCGGCATCACGGATGCCCTGGACGGCTCGCTCCTGGCGACGGCCCTGCTGGAGCAGAGCCGCATGGCGGCGCGCGTCGTGGACGGGCGCATCCGCCTGACCGTGCCGGAGGCCGGATGATGGCCCGCCGTCCGCGCATCGCCCTGTTCGCTCCGGCCTCGCCGCTGTACGTCAACGTGCTGATGGGACTGCGGGCGGGGTTCGCCGAACTGGGCGTGGACGCGCACGCCGGCTGGCCACTGCCCGACGGGCGCCTGCTCACCGCCTTCCTCGGCAATTTTCGGCCGGATGCGATTCTGGAGATCAACCGCTGCCGCGACCAGATCACCGGCTGCGACGTGCCGTGCCGCCATCTCGCCTGGATGCAGGATTTCCAGTACGAGGGGCAGCGCCTGCTCGACCGCTTCGGCGGCAGCGACCTGTTCTATTTCATGCTGCCGCCGGACATCTACGGCATCGATCCGGAGACGCTGCCGGCGTGGCGCTATTTGTGGCCGGGCGTGAACCCGGACATCCATCACCCCGCCCTCACGGAGCCGCGCTGGGATCTCTCGCTGGTCGGGCACATGTACTCGCCGCCGCCGGATACGGTCATGCGGGCGACCATCGAGGCCGGCGGGCAGGCCGTGGGGACCTTCGCCGAGTTTGCCGAGGCCTTCCTCGCCTCGCCCATCGGCTATTCCGACATCCGCCTGCGCGCGGTGCACGGATTCCTGGTCGAACAGTGCGCGCGCCGGGGCGTCGCGGTTGATCCGGACACCCTGGACGGAAACGCGCTGTTCCTGTTCGACGAGGTGCTGCTGCGCATCAAGGACCGCCGCGCCGTCGCCGACGCCATGCTGCGCGTGTCCCCGAACGTCCGCTTCTTCGGCGGCCCCGGCTGGGTTCTGTGGCCGGACTACGCCCGCCGCTACGGGGGCGAACTGGTGGATCCGCACGACCTCGCCGCCGTTTACCGGGCCTCCCGGCTGAACGTGAACAACTCGGCCTGGCCGCTGCACTTCCGCACCCTCGACGCCATGGGCTGCGGCGGTGCGGTCATGATCAACCGGCTCCATCGGCCGGACGTGGACGAGCATTTCCACACCGACTTCCAGCCCGGCACCCATTACGTCGCGTACGGCCCGGCGGACTTCGAGGAGGCGGCGGCACGGACCCTGCGCGACGACGCGGCCCGCACGCGCATGGGCGCGGCGGCGGCCCGCGTCATCGCGGAAAAGCACCTGTGGCGCCACCGGGCCGAGCAGATCCTGGCGGATCTGGACGCGCTGTAACGCCGTCCGGCTTATCGCCCGGTGTTGCCCTGCGGGCTGAAGATCCGCTCCGCGACGCTCAGGTCGCTTTGCTGGTCGACCTCGCACCAGGGTTCGGCGATGGGAACCGCCCGGATTTCCACGCCGCGCGCCAGCAGGCGGGAGAGAAGGCCGGTCATGTCCAGCCGGTCGGCCTCCGCCGCCGGCAGGCTCGCGATGCAATCGGTCACCGTCCGCCAGCCGTCCGGGGTCAGGCGAAGCAGGCCCATGTATTGCCCCCCCACCTCCGCGAGCGCCTTCGGCCGGGCGCCGATACCGGTCAGCCGCCCTTGCGTGTCGACCTGGAAGGTCTCCGCGTCGTCCAGGGGATCGGCGAACCGCTGGCTCCACAGCGAGAACCAGTCGGGGTCGTAGGTGATGGCGATGTCGCCGGGCGCGGCCAGCAGCGTGCGCACGCTGTCCGGGCTGTAGACGATGTCGGTGTAGCTGACCACGCAGGGACCGTCGGCCAGCCACTCCCCGGCGCAGGCCAGCGAGGCGACCATGTTGGTCCGCTGCCAGCGGTCGTTGGTGAAGAAGCGCGTCACCGGCAGGGTCTGGCGGTCCCAGAATTCGGCCAGATAGCCCCGGACCACCGCGATCTCCCCGATGCCGGCGGCCGTCAGTGCCTCGATCTGCCACTCCACCAGGGGCCGCCCGTGCAGGCGGACGTAGCATTTGGGATGGGTGTCGGTGACGGCGCCGAGGCGGGAACCGCGGCCGGCGGCGAGGAGAATGGCTTTCATGGCAGGGCCAGCAGGTTGCGGAACAGGGCGATGTCCCGGGGATCGAAAGGAAGCGTCCGTTCCGGATGCCACATCACCGCGGCCAGGGGAAGGGACGGATGGCGGATCGCCTCAACCAGCCCGTCGCCGGCGCTGCGGGCTTCGGCGATCAAGGGCTCCGGAGCCTGGGGCAGGCCGTAGCGGTGAAAGCTGTTGACGGTGCGCCCACCCCAGCCGCCGGTGACCGGGTGGGGCGTCCCGATGTGGCCGGCAACCTCGGTGAAGCGTCCGCCGAAGGCGCAGGCCAGGGACTGGAAGCCTCGGCACACGCCGACCAGCGGAAAGGCCCCGGCGCCCGCCCGCCGGATCAGTTCCGTCTCCACGGCGTCGCGTTCCGGCGTCGTGCCGCCGAGTGCTGCCGGATCGCCGCCGCCGGTAAGGATCACCCCCGCCAGTCCCGGCACCAGGGCCTTCACCGTGTCGAGGTGGTTGGGCAAGGGCAGGGCGACCGCCCCCAGGGCGTGGACGAAGCGCGCCCAGTTCTGGTCGAGCTGGTCGCGGCGCTCGTTCCATCCCGCCACCTCCTCGACCCGTTGGGTCAAGCCGATCACCGGAAGCGTCATCCTCGCACCGTCCCGCTCATCGCGCGCTCACATCAGGACGGTCACCTGCCGGCCGACGCAGTCGATCTGCAGCCGGTGGGCCCGCGACCATGTCTGGTAATGTGCTTCACCGCACCCGATGACCGCCGGCAGGCCGAGTTCCTGCGCCCGGATCGCCATGTGGGAATTGATGCCGCCATACTGGGTGATGAAACCGGCGATGCCGCAGGTGAACAGCCAGTCGTAGCCGGGGTCGGCCGCCGGGATCAGGACGATGCGGTCGCGCAGAGCCTCGCGCCCGGCGTCGGTCAGGGCGATGGGCGCCGACACGCGCTTTTGCGTGATGAAGTTGGGCGCGGTGGTTGGCAGGTGGAAGCTCCACACCTCGTCGGGGGTGGTGACAAGCGGGGGGAGCACGATGCTGCCCGTGCGGGCGTAGCGCTCACGCCCCGAGGCGATGGAGCGCGCCAGCAAGTCGCGCGCATCGTCCGCCCCGCCGACCAGCCGGGCCACGGTGCCGATGTCGGCGAAGGACAGGGCCTCGCGATCAAAGTCCTGCTCGGCACCCCATTGGGCGAACAGTTCGAGCGCGTCGCTCAGGTTGGCCGTGAAGACGAACTTGGCGTATTCGCGCCCTTCGATCGCCGCCTTGAGGAAATCGAACAGCCCCAGCAGGGAATCGTCCAGTCCATGCTGCGCCATCAGCCTCTCAATCCGGCGGAACTGCTCCAGGCTGAGGCAGAAGGGCTCGGCCGGTTCCGGCGGGTGGTCGTTCTGGCTCGACCAATCGAAATACAGGTCCGGGGCGGCGTCGTAGCGGGGGGAGGTGATGTCGTAAGTGCCCGGCCGGAGATGCCCGTAGCGCTCCAGGAAGGCGGCCTTGGACAGGCGCCGGAAGTCGCGCCCCATCTCGCCCGACACGGTTTCCAGCGACCGCATGAACTGGTTGCGTTCGGCTTCCGTGAAAATCCCGACATCGACCAGCGAGCGCAGCAGCTGCACCGCGATGAACCCGGCGCGCGCCAAGCCGGCGAAGGGCAGCGTGCCGTAGCGTTTGCAGTCCTCCAGCAGCCAGTAGATCTTGTGCGGGGCGTCGAGGTCGCTGTCTAGGATGGTCCGCCGCCGCTCGGCCAGCACGTCCAGCTTGGCCCGGTCCTGCCGCCACAACCCCTGCCCGTGGTGGATGATGCGGTGGGTCAGGCGCCGCAGGCAGTCGGCCAGCGTGTCGATCTCGGCCTGGGCGAAGCCGGCGGCTCTCAGCCGTTCCAGCCGCTCCGGCAGGTCGAAGCTGTAGCAGCTGAACACGATGTCGAATTCGACCTTGTCGTGCCAGGCCGGATGCTCCACGAGGGTGGTCAGATAGTGGTCGGTCAGCCGCTCGGCCAACTCGTCCGGCAGGTCCTTGGGCAGGAAGGAATTGAAGCTGACCCGGACGTCGATGAACGGCACCCCCTGGAAGTTTTGCAGCAGGGGGAAGCTGCGCAGGTTGCGGTAGCCGTAGTTGTCGCGCTGGTAGGCCCAGATGGCATCCGTCACCAGATCCTTGTAGAGCGACAGGGCGAGCGGCCGCGGCCGGACCCCGATGATCTCGGCCGGGTTCCAGTCCGGCATCACCCCGTAGACGGTGCGTTGGCCGAACAGGAAGGGGTGGCGGGTCTGGCCGCCGGCGACCTTGGCGGCGATCCGCTCCACCCAGGCGGCGTGCTCGTCCGGGTTCGGCTGCGGAACCCGCAGGACCAGGGGGCGCACCTGGAGCAGCACCACCGATCCATCGCGCCGGACGGCGAATTCGACGTCCAGCGGGCTGTCGGGGAACAGTTCCCCAAGTTCGCGCAGCAACGCCGCCACGCCCTC
This sequence comes from Azospirillum isscasi, assembly GCF_030849505.1. Classification (GTDB taxonomy): domain Bacteria; phylum Pseudomonadota; class Alphaproteobacteria; order Azospirillales; family Azospirillaceae; genus Azospirillum; species Azospirillum isscasi. The sequence continues at coordinate 12,582 of NZ_JAUJFI010000078.1, forward strand.
CAGGCGGGCTGGCATGGTGTGGGCCGCATGATGGATGTAGCAGGTCCGCAGCCCGTCGCCGTCGCCGCCCGTCACGGCGTCGGTGCGGTGCCCCTCGCTGTAGTTGACGACATGGTAGGGGCCGCCGCCGTTGGGATCGCAGGTGAAGGCCACCCCGGCCATGACGACGTCCTCGACCATCGGCTGGACGAAGAACTCATGGCTGCCGGGATGCTCGGTCATCGACCAGACGACCTCGGCGCAGGCGTCGGCCAGTTCCTGGGGGCGGACGTGCAGCCGCGTGAGGAAGGCGCCGGCCATGGAGCCGTCGGCCGCGTCTTCCTGTGCCGCCGAGGAGCGAACCGCCATGAGCGGCCAGTTCCGCGCCTTCAACGCGGCCAGGGTCTGTCCAGGCTGGCGCAGCCACTCGCCCAAGGGCACGATCTCCAGCGGCGGGACCGTCGCGTTGCGCAACTGTCCGGCCAGGGCCGCCAGGGTCCGCGCCTTGGATTGCGCCAGCCATGGGAAAGAAGGGTGGGGGATGGGTAGGGTGAGGTTTCCGACCGGCGTGACCGCCTGATCCCGACGGCGTTGGCCATGACCGCCGTTCTCCGCCACTGTCGTGTGAATGTCGGTCGTTGTCATGGCCAATGCTGATGTGTCGAGGGTGGGGTGCGTTTTAAAATTCGCCCCAAAGAGCGTCAATATCCATCCTAACGTTGGAAATTACACCCCTTCAAGCAGCAATGCCACCGAACGGGCGGGCAGCCGAAGCGGCGCTTGGGACAAATTCCTTCAGCCCGGCTCCGGGAGATCTGCCTGCCAGTCCATGGATGTTTCGTAGCCGAGGCGGATCAGCGCGTCGCCGGTCAGGCGCTTGAACTTCTCCACCACGGCCGGCGTGAAGGTGGAGCGCCAGTCGCCCACGACGCCCTTGCGGCAGGAGGTCTGGCCGATAACCTCCCGGCGGGTCTCGCCGCGCGTCGCCTGCCCGTTGGTCTGGTGCTCGAAGCTGCCCAGATGGGCCGCGAAGCGCAGGTTCGCCTCGGTGATGTCGACGAAGGGATTGGGGCAAAGCTCCAGCCGGGTCAGGAGGCTGCGCAGCGTTCCGATCTCGTCCCGGTGCAGATCCTCGAACCGGACCACCTCCATGTTGGGGCTCTCGACGGCCGCGATATAGCTGTCCGTCCACTCCCTGGCGCTCGCCCAGCGGAATCCACCTTCCGGCCACACATAATTCATCCCGCCATCCAGAAGGTCGAGCATGAAATCTTCCACGGATTGGGACGACTCATTCCATAGATAGACCCTATGGAAGTAAGAATTGATGATGTCGCGCGGATCCCGCATCAGAACGACCATGCGGAACGGGAGATCGGTGAACCGACCAAGATTTATGCTGTGGTCGTGCATCGTGAGATATTCATAATGCCGCAAAGACCGCGCAAACCAGTACCAGGAATCAGTGTTTTCTTTTAAATAGGAATCCGCCATTGCTTTGGTGTCGGCATAAGGAACGCCCTCTTTTGTCCCTCTGAAACGGCTGAAGAAGTAGGAGTTGTTGGTCAGCGGCATATAGGGCTTGTTGGTCCAACCAAGAAGCGTCAGCAAATTCTCGATCTGTGGCAGAAAACGCATTGTCCCGGCGCAAGGCGGCACGACAACGACCAAGGGCGCGCCATGGCGTTCGGTCATTTCATCCCCAATCTCGACCAGATCAGGGCCAAGAGGGGTGCCGATCTGGCGCGGAAGGCCAAGATCATCCAGGCGCCGTTTCGGGATCCACATCGGCGTGGGAATGCTCTGGATCGTTCTCACCCTCCTGACCACCGACCTGAAATCGGAAGGACCGACCGCCAGGATCAGCCTGTCGAAGCCATTCAAGGCGTAGCGGTAGAAGAGTGTCGCTATCGAAAAGAGAAACTCCTCTTTTCCAAACATCCCGATGTCGCAGTGCCCGACGATCCTGCCGGACACGGCACTGCCGCACAGCGCCGAAACCAGTCCCTCCGCCGACCCGTTGCATCCGACGACAACGAAGCGGGTCCCCTCGGGGGACTGGGCGATCCGTTCGATCAGCGCGTCGCGCAAGGCGGGGGTGCCGAACCCGTCATCCTGGGGGATTCGATTGGCAACGGCTGCATAAAGCGGGTAAGCGTTGTGGACATTGGTGAATCCCAGCCCGAGCAGCTTGTGCCGGATCTCCGCCCAGGCCTGGCTGGCGATCAGGATGGCGGCGTCCTTCAGCCTGTCCCGGTCGGCCACCGGATCGAGAATGGGAAGCCCGTCGATCTCCCCGCGGGCGTAGCTGTCGACGAAGCCTTTGACCGCGTCCTTCCGGTGCGCGCCGATGCGGGCGAAGATCGTCCGGCCAGCGGTTCCGGCCCCATAAATGTAGATCGGCTGGTCCGCAGGAATGTCTTCGTAGAAATGGATCGCCCGCATGTCCGTTTTCTTCCCTCTTCTTAAATATTATGGTGAGTGGACGGGGAAATTATGAAATTGAAGTTGGGGGATGGCGAAGAAAACGAGAAAACGTTATCCCCTCGCCGCGTGCCGTTCGCGGATGGTTCGCCAGATGTCATGGGCCGTGACGGCCGGTGTCCGGTCCGGGTGATGGTCGATGACGAGGTCGGGGCGGCTCGGCTCCTCCGCCGGAACCTCCACCCCCACCATGCCGGCGACCTCCCCTGCGGCAGACCGGGCATAAAGACCCTTTGGATCGCGGCGGCGCAGCTCATCCAGGGGAACCCGCAGGTAAACTTCCAGATAGTTCGGGATGTGCGCCCGGTTCCATGCCCGAACATCGTGAAACATTGAAACGGTGGCGCACAACACGTCGCAGCCGCGCGTGGCAACGGCCTGACACAGCCGGCCATAGAGCCTGGCCAGGGTCAGTCTCTGCTCCCGGTCGTGTCCGGTCTCCAGCCCCAACTCGTTGCGCAGCAGCGCGCGCAGATGATCTCCATCGAGCGTCACGCAGGGCCGCCCGGCCTCTTGAAAGCAGGGCGCGAGCAGGCCGGCCACCGTCGTCTTTCCGGCACCGGACAGCCCCGTGATCCAAACGACCAGCCCCGGCCCGTGAATCCTGGATTGCCCGGCCGCCGCTTCGTCCACAAGGAGCCTGTCCACAAGTCCGTTCAGATGTTCCGCGTTTATATCGGCCAGCGAGGAAGGCAACTCGTCCCGATAAGCCGGGGGGCGGTTTTGGTGCAGCTCGATGGTCAAGAAGTTCCCTCATCGCAAGGCAACAGGCACCGGGGCCAGCCGTTCACGCGATGATGCTGCCGAATGATGAACAGTTGGTTGAATGCCCCCGGGGCTCATCCCGTCAGCCCGTTGCGGTGGCGTCCCCCCGTCCACGGATGTTTCGTAGCCGAGGCGGATCAGCGCGTCGCCGGTCAGGCGCTTGAACTTCTCCACCACGGGGCCGGCGTGAAGGTGGAGCGCCAGTCGCCCACGACGCCCTTGCGGCTGGAGGTCTGGCCGATAACCTCCCGGCGGGTTTGCGATGCGCGACGTCTGCCCTCTCACCCTGCGGCATTGACGGAACCCAGCGGACTTCCTTGGCTTTTCGCAAGACGCCAGGACGTCAGACGAAAAGGCCATGGTCGCCGGTGTTCGCCAGATATTCCTCCAGAATCAGGTTCTTGCGGTGGGCGACGCAATGGTGGCGGCAGACCTGTGAGGGATCAAGGGCCCGCATGCGTTCCTGGTTCTCTTCCGAAAACCAGAAGTCCCGGAACCGCCGCCCCGCGAGGGAGCCCAGCCGTCCGGCTTCCGTGTAGGCCTTGTCCTGGCAGGTGTAGACGCAGGAATCGGCACCGATGACGGTCAGGAACCGCAGGAAGCCGCAGCGCCGGTACGTCTTTTCGAAGCGGTCCTCCAACTCGTGATAATGGTCGACGATGGAAAACCGCTCGTCTTCCAGGCGGGCTTTCGCTTCGGCGATCTGTGCGGCGACGATGGGCTGAAGCCGCCGGTGATAGGCGTTGTTGGCTTCCCGGTCGTTGGACACCACCGCGCCGCTGACCTTCACGTGATGAACGCCCGCCTCCTTGAGGGCCGTGCACACCTGGGCAAGCCGGGCGGCGTTGGCCTCTCCCACGATGAAGCTGACGCCCAGCACGCAATCCCCGCCACGGTCGGCGAAGCCACGCAGATTGCCCATCAGCCGACCGAAGGAGCCGGGCGCCGCGCCGCGGGCGGCGGTGTAGCTGTCCTCGTCCCAGGCATCCAGCGACACCCGAACCCAGGTTCCGTAGCGGGCGAACGCATCGGCCATGGCGCCCCGCAGGTTCGCGCCGTTGGTCAGGGTCGCCACCTTGACGCCTCCCTCGGCCAGCCGGCGCACCACCTCGGGAAGTTCCTTGTAGAGCAGTGGTTCGCCGCCACCGGAGAAGGTCACCGCCTTCACGCCCATTCCGACCAGATCCTCGACGATTTCGAACATCGTCTCGGTCGGAAGCCGGTCTTCGACCTTCATGGCCTCGCCAAGCTGAAGGTTGTCGACACGGTAAGCGCAGTACCAGCAATTGTGGTTGCAGCGGTTGATGGGTTTGATCCGCACATGCACGGGAGCCGCGGCGCCGTCCCGTTCCAGGGCTTCGATCTGCGGGCGGAAGCGCAGGAACTTCAAATTGCTGTAGACGGATGCCATTGCTTCTTCCGAGTCCGCTCAAATCCATGAAAGGCGGACGGTCCGGTTGGCCGGGGACCGCCGAGCCGGGATCCCGTTCAGGCCCGCCGGGCAACCCAGGCGCGGGTCAGGTAGGTTGTCGTGACCGCCGTCTCGCGCTTGAGCAGATCCGCGACGAAATCAAGGAAGTCCGCGAACCGCTGCGGGCCGAGCTGCACTTGGATGTCGTTTACCGACCGCCATGCGCCGAGATAGTGGGCAACCGACAGATCAACCGTGTGCCGCCCTTCCAGGTAGACGACATCGTCGAACCGGGGGCAGGTCCAAAGGCGCTCGGTCAGCGTCGCGGCGATTCCGGACCGGCCCGACGAGACGCGCTTCAGATCCGGCGCCAGAGCGCGCAGATGTTCCTCGATCCGGACCAGCAGCGGATTGGCTTCGATCAGGCGGGGGTTCCACAGCGCGATGAAATGGCCACCCGGCCGCAGCACGCGGTGGAACTCCGCGGTCGCCACATCGAAATCCGCCCAATGGAACGACGAGGCCATCGAGACGAGGTCCGCCGAACCGTCCGCCAGGGAGGTGTGCTCGGCGCTTCCCGCGCGCCAGGAAATCGCGCCGTTGTCGGGGTCGGCGGCGCCGTGCTGGCGCATGTCGGCGTTGGGTTCGACGGCGGTTACCGAACGGAGGCCGCGCCGTGCCAGCATGCGGGTCCAAATTCCCGTGCCCGCGCCGACATCGGCCGCGTCGATCTCGCCCGGCGTTTTGCCGACCAAGCCGAGAATCGCGGACAGCACCGTTTCGCTGTAAGCCGGCCGGTATTGCGCGTAGTCCTTCGCCAGCCCGGTGAAATCGCCATGCTTTACGGTGTCGGCGCTCAAGTGCATGCTCCACGTGATTGTTTCGGATCGACGGCGACCCGGCTTGCAAGGACGCGGATACCGTGGGCGATCGCAGTTAACAATCGGTTTATGCAACCAAAACGGAAACCGTCCCCCTTTGCTCTGCTCAATGGTTGTTTTCCGTCCTGATCCGGTTCCGGCCTGATCTGGGGCTGCTCCCTCGACGCGGGAGAAGCGGCAGTAACAGCTTTTTCAGCCCGGACGCCTTATCTTGCGGGTCTGGAACCGGTGTCCGGCATCGCGTGGGCATCGCGTGGAATGCCCACGCCTGTTCGGGAAAAGAGGGAAGGGACGGGTCATGTGCGGGATTGCCGGCGTGCTGCGGTCGGACGGGCGGAAGGCCGATCCCGCGGAGCTTGAGGGGATGGCGGCCATGCTTCGCAGCCGCGGCCCCGACGGCTGGAGCATGCATGTCGACGGTGGCCTGGGGCTTGTCCACACAAGGCTGCCCATCCTCGACGTGTCCAGTGCCGGCGACCAGCCCATGGCGGCGCTGGACGGCCGTTTCTGGATCAGCTTCAACGGGGAGATCTACAACTTCCTGGAACTGCGCGAAGAACTCCTCTCCCTCGGATGGACTTTCCAGACCCGGAGCGACACCGAAGTCCTGCTGAAGTCCTTCATCCAATGGGGTCCCGCGTGTCAGTTGAAGCTGAACGGCATGTGGGCTTTTGCTGTTTGGGACGCCGTCGAAAAGAGGATTTTCCTTTCGCGTGACCGGTTCGGGGTCAAACCGCTCCATTACGCATGGACGGGACGGGACTTCGCTTTTGGTTCCGTGATGAAGGCCTTCCTGCCTCTGTCCTGGATCGACTGGACGGTCGATGCCAACGCCCTGGCCGTCGCGATCGCTTTTCCCTCCCGCCTGGAAGGAACGCAGGACTGCCTCTTCCGCGCCATCCGTCGGCTGCCCGCCGGGCATTGCCTGACCCTTCAGGCCGGCGGGTCCCCGCGCCTGGAGCGTTGGTGGAACACGCTGGACCACCTGCCGGCCACGCCCCTGCGTTATGAGGAGCAGAGGGAGCAGGTCCGGGCGCTGTTCCTCGACGCCTGCCGCATCCGGTTGCGCAGCGATGTTCCCGTCGCCACCGCCCTCAGCGGCGGCATCGATTCCAGCGCGGTCCATTGCGCCATTGCCCATCTGGCCGGACAGGGCTCGGCCCGGACCGCCAGCGACTGGCAGCGCGCCTATGTCGCCGATTACCCGGACAGTCTGCAAAGCGAGCGCCCCTATGCCGAGGCGGTCATCCGCTCGGCCGGGACCCGCGGAATCTTCCAAACCATCCATGTCGACGAGGTCGTTGCCAACGCCGATCAGGCGATCTTCGACATCGAGGACATCATCGAGAACGCGTCCGCTCCCTGGCTGCTGTACAGGCGGATGCGGCAGGACGGCGTGGTCGTGTCGTTGGATGGGCATGGGGGTGACGAACTGTTCGTCGGTTACACCCACCAGTTGGCGTCGGCCATCACCGAGATTCGGGACGAGCGCCTGCGGGCCGAGTATCAAAGGACCCTTGAAGGCTTCGCGGTGCCTGGATACAGCCCGGGCCGCGCCGGCGCCTGGGACGGGCGGTCCGCTTTGCTGCGGACAAAGCCGGAGCCTCCGGCTTTGCCCGGCCGGGACAGCGACCTTGAGCGTTTCGGCTGCTACGATCCCCTGACCCGCTGTCTGTATGCCGACCTGCACTTCACGACCCTGCCCACGATCCTGCGCAACTTCGACCGCTGCTCGATGGCGCATGGGGTCGAAATCCGCGCTCCCTTCATGGATTGGCGCCTCGTCTGTCTCGCCTTCGCCCTGCCCCCGGCCTCGAAGGTCAGGGACGGCTATTCGAAATACATCCTGCGCGATGCGCTGTCCGACATCCTGCCGCGGGAGATTTCCGGCCGCCGCCAGAAGCTGGGCTTCGTCACCCCCGTCTTCGATTGGCTGAAGGGGCCGTTCGGGCAGTACATGCTGGACGTGGTCGGATCGGCCGGCTTCCTGCAATCGCCTTTCTGGGACGGACCGCGCATCCGCGCCCTGGTGGAGGAAAGCCTTCGTGAGGGGTATGCCGCCGGCACCTTGTACTTCTGGCCCTTCATCCACGCCGCGCGGCTGCTCGACCAGTTCCAATCGGTGCGCGGGGCGCCCTCCCCTACTTTCTGACGACGGACCGGCGCGCGAGCCCTGCACCGGTCATGGCAAGGCTTCCTGCACCGATGGCGTCGGAGTCCAGCGCGTCAGCGGCAATTCCACCAGCGGGCCGGATTCCGCCCGGTTGAACAGCGGCCGTGCCAGCAGCACCCGGCAATCCGGCACCGCCTCCAGCTTCCGGGCGATCGGCGTGAAGAACATCGAGCAGATCAGCACGACGGCTCCCGCGGGGTGATCGTCCCGGAAGGCGGCGAAGGGAAGGATGGGCAGGCCGTCGAGCGTGCCGTCCCGCTCGCTGTCGATGAAGGCGGTCACCGTGACACCCGACCGGCGCAGGACGTCGAGCACCGTCGTGCCGAAGCGGCCGCACCCGTACAGGTACAGGTGTCGGGCGCCGGCCAGGTCGCGGACGTCGAAGGCGCAGTCCACGTCGGCGATCTGCTCCGCCACGGCGCGGGCGATCGGGGCGGCGGCGGCTTCGGCTTCGGCCAGACAGGCTTCGATCGCCTCCTCGCTCGCCCCATGGGCGCGGAACAGGATGGGTTGGTCGAAGAAGCGCCGATGGAAACGGTTGGTCCTCTGGGCGGCCCATTCCAGTGTCCGCTCCAGGGAAAAGGGAAGGGGCGTGCCGGCCACCTCGGCCCAATGGTCGCGCCGGCTGAATTCCAGCACGCAAGCCTCGTCGGACGACTGGATGACGTGGATTCGCTCGGGGGCCTGGACGGTCCGCAGGACATAATCGCCGTCGATGGTCTCTGAAAAGGCGCTCGATCCGGGGCGCGACCGCACCAGGATGGGATGCAGATGCCAGCAGTGGGCAACGAAGGCGGCGTTGTCGCTGGCGAACCAATAGAGATGCGAAGCCTCCGCGCAACAGAACCCGGGCGTTCCCCACCGCAGGCTTTTGGAGATCGGGTGCGGATGATCGATCATCAGGCGGACCAGATCGCGCGGAGGGATGGAGATGGTGCCGTCGGGTTGCCGGAAACGGGCGAACACCACGGGAACCGCATCCTCGATCACCGTGCGGGGACCGCCGATCATGACCAGTTCGTCGCCAAGGGCCGCGCGCGCCTCGACGTGGGCGAAGGTGCCGGCCGAGAAAATGGCATCCGGGGCCAGGAACACCAGATAGGCGCCGTCGACGGAAGCCTCGGCCACCGCCCGGCGGTGGAAGGCGGTCATCGTGGCGTAGCGGTCCGCCGATAGAAGCGCCTCCGCTCCCGGCTCCACCACGGTGAATTCGACCCGCATCAACGCCGACAGACGGTCGAAGGCCGGATCGGCGGTCATTACGGCGGCGTCGGATTCCGTGGTGAAGATGCGGTAGACGGCGTTGTCGAGGTGCCGCATGGCCGGCAATCCGTCGGAGGCAAGCTGGGACGGCAGCGCCACATCCAGAAAGAAGCGGGTGAAGCGTTCACCCCACACGACCATGATGAAGTGGAAGGGCGGCATGCGTTTTCTTCCCAATCCCGACAAGGCCGGTCCTTACCGGCCCAGCCGTTGGCGGATGACGTCCTCGATGACGTCGCACCGCTGGGCCAAAGTGTGCGAGGACAAGGTGCGTCGGCGCCCGGCCTCGGCGATGGCTCGCCGCGCGGGCTCGTTCTCCAGCAGGTAGCGGGCCTTTTCCAAAGCCTCGTCGACGCTGGCGTATGTGACGACCTCCACGTCCGGCTCGAACAGGTCGCGGATGTTCGAAGCCGCCTCCGTCAGCAGGCAGCAGCCGTTCCCGGTGGCTTCGAACATCCGCATGTTGCCGGCCATGCCGGCGGCAATGCCGGTGTGCAGGTTGAAGGCCAGACGCGATCGGGCGAGCAACCGGTGCATCTCCAGTCCGAAGACCGGCGGAGCGCAGTGGTCGGGAAAGATTTGTCCCAGCGTCAGCTCCGCCGCTTCCGGTGTGCCGTCCAACAGGTCGGCCACCGCGCGGCCAGGGGAAAGGCCGGGGGGAAGGGCGCGCAAGCGGTCTGCGATGCGGTCGCGCACTGCGGCCGCCGTCACCGCCGTTTCCGGCCGCGGATTGTCGGCCGGCCAGCAGCGCAGGCCCTGGTCAAACATCAGCCGGCTCAAGGCCAGGAAACGGCCCCGGTACTCGGTGCCGAGGCCGGGGCAACTCCCGGCGAAGATGAAATCCTCGGTCGGGCTCCCCGGTTCCGGGGCCGCGAGAGGGGCGATCTCGGGGTCGAACGCATGGTAGAGCAGGGTCCGGGGCATTCCCGGCAGCGCATTCCGGTCGAGCAGGGAGGGAGCGCCGATGAACAGATGATCGATGCCATCGGCCTGACCGTCGGACAGGGTGTAGCCGAGATAGCCGAGAATAAGGCGGACGCTGGGCACCTCGGCGCGGACACGCGCCCAGAAGCCCGGACGATAGGCGGACAGGCCCTGGACATAGATGATGTCGGGAGCTTGCTCGCGCAGGACTCCAAGCAGGACGTTTTCCATCCAGGGATCGGAGGGCGCCGACAGGCGATCGGGCGGCGGCAGGCTGCGGTCGCGCGCCCAGGAGCAGAACAGGCGGACCAGATTGGAGATGCACTCCTGCGCCTCGTAGCCGCGCCGCCGCATCTCCCGCGAGAAGCCCTCGCCGTAGGTGTACTGGTTCCTCAGGATAAAGCCGAGGTGCTCTTCATAAGGCGCGTCGAGCAGCCACGGATGGTCCCGGTACATCTGCCGGAGCAGCGGAACAAAGACCTGGGGCCAAACACGGACAATGCGCAAACCCGTCATCATGCCCTTGCCGTCCGCATGAGGATGCAGCCCATCATTGTCCCACCCCCGTCAATCCAATTGCGCACCCTGGTCTCCACCTTTGCCGATCCGAGCATTCCGTACCGGTCCACCCGAAGCGTGAACAAGAACCTATCAAACATCTTTTTGGAAGGGTGATGAAGAATCGTGGTTCAGATGGGCCGTTCCCAATCCTGCGCGACATGATCGGATTGTTTCCCGAGCCGTCGTGTAGGATTGGATGAGCCAGTCACTATGGTTCCCCGCACTCTGGTCGGGGGTGCCAGGTGGCCGCGGCGGGCAGGCTGACGGCGGCATCATCGCCGAGCGGGGCGATGATTTCCAGGGTCATGCAGCGGGTGCGCTGCGGAACTCTCAAAAAATGAGGACTCCAGGAAACCCGGTGCGGTTCACGCGCCGGGTTCCGCATCGTGCCGAACCGCGGCTGAGTCGTTGGCAAACCCTGCAACCGTTCTGTCGTGTGTCAGAAGATGCTCGACAAGGGCGTGGCGCAGCTGTTCCGGCGTGCCAACTGGCCGGCACAGACACTTGGCGCAGCTCTCGTCGCGGACATCGCCGCTCAACAACTGGCGCCGCAACTCGCGGAATTCCGGGCCGTTGAACACCGCCTCAGTGCTGCCTGCCGCCTTCACGTTCCCCATGTCCTTGCCACGGACACAGCAGGTGTGCATCACGCCGGTGGGCATGACGACCATGGACTCCCAGGGATCGAGACACAAACGGGTCTGTCCGGGCGTCAGTCCTTCGTCGTCGGCAAAATAGGTTTGATGGCCTTGAATGTTTTGCGTTGTAACCTTGACGAAGTCTTCCACCGCATTTTCCCCACGGCGGCGGCGCTCGATAATGTCCTTGCGGCGCGCCAGACGGTCGTCACTGTTGTTCGGAAAGGTGACCGGAATACGATGGCGCGCGGCCAGTTCCATGCCCTCTTCAAGCCCCTTGTATGCCGTCAGGAAGGCATCGTCGTCGAGTTCGAACAAGCTCAGGAACGTCACCGGCAATTCCTGGTAGTAGGCAATGTCGTTGAACATGATGCCGTCGGCGCCGCAGGCCACCGCGAAGGACACATATTCCTTGAGCCGTGCCGCGTTCTGGTCGAGCAGCACGCAGTTCCAGAGGATCTTCGGGGCCGGCTTGCCGGAGGCGATGGCGCGCGCGCGGATACACTGGATGTTGAAGACAATGGTGCGGACGTCCACCGACTTCCGGATGATCTTCTGGAGCGGAATGTCTATGACGTCGATGCTGATAAACAACTCCGTGAAGCTGCACATGGCTTCGAGTTCAATGTCGGTCAGCGGTGTTGCGAGGTTGGTCGTGGCGTACAGCTTGGCTCCGGCTTCGGCGAGGTCGCTGCTGATGCGCTCCCATCCTTTGTAGACGAGGGTTTCGCCGAAAACGCCCAGATGCGCCTTCTTCACCTTGTGATGGCGGGTGTACTCGATGATCCCCTCAACTATGTCCGCCGGCATGTCCGTCGAGTTCTCAATCTCCTTCACACCCTGGGTGCAATAGACGCAACGCAGATTGCAACGCGAGGACAATTGAACAATGACGGTCGTCGCGGTGTAGTCACGGCTACCCAACCACGTATCAAGATTTTGCTTTCCAATGACCGCAACAGCTCGTTCGACAGCCAACTGTTTGGCACGATCCAGACAATTCAGAACCAGCGGATAAGCGTTGAAAATCCTCGTGAAGCCTTTCGAGAGCAAAATCGGTGCGATTTCATCCCCGCGCATGCTGGCGATCAGGATCGAGGCGGCCCGATCAATTCGATCGGCAATGGCATCCGGATGGAGGATCGGCAACCCGTCGAGTTCTCCGATCTTGAAGCTGTCGATGAAAGCGCAAAGGCGATAACCGGCCGCAACAATTTCCCTTCCAAGCAGAGACCCACCCTGCGACGCACCAAATATGAAGATCTCCTGATCCTTGGGAAGGGAGGAAAAGGTCTCAAGCTGTTCCATCTGGATGCGGCTTTCGGTTGCGGCCAGGATATGGCAGGAGTGTAGACATGAGAATATTACGTGTCATTAATTTATCGAGAGCTGCGCGCGTATCCTTCTTCTTGGTAAAGGTATAGATGCCTGCATTTGTATCGGTGTGCCTTGACGTGTTTGGAGATCGCGTATGGCTTTCGCTGCGCCCGGTGAACCGCACCGGTTTTGCAGAGCTCAATCCCGGCGCGCAGGGAGCGGTTGGCAATGGCAGGCTCTGCGATGGAGCAATGCCCGTCATGGTTTCAGCGTCAGGTAACGATGTGGAACTGCCAGCCGTCATTCCGCTCCATGAGCACCAACCAGCCTGTGAACGCCCTGGCGGTCCGACGCCTCGTCGCAGACCGCTTCCAGAATCTCGTTGAAGCCGATGATCCGGCCACGGAAGCCGGCGTCCGTCAGGGCCCGGCGCATGGCGGCCTCGGCGGCCTGGGTGCACAGCACGACGCAGGCGCAGGACGAGGCGGCGGCCTCCGCCGGTGGACGGACGGGCAGCCCCCGCACCAACGTTCCATGCCGCGCCGGATTGCCGTCGAAGACGCCGCCGAGGGCGTCGTCGGGCAGCCCGAGCAGCGCGTCGGCGATGGCGAAGATGTCCCCCGTGCCGTAGAAGCCGACCATCCCCGCCGAACGAAGAGAAGCTGGAGGAAG
>NZ_JAUJFI010000079.1 GCF_030849505.1 Azospirillum isscasi
GCAGCCGCGCAGCGGGCGGGCCGAGCTGAAGGCCGGCGAAGGCCGCGTCGTCCATCCGGAGCTGTTCCCGGAACCGCTGCCCGTCGCCTCCGCCGCCCTGACGGTGGCGGGGGACCGCGCCTCGGGCCGGCTGGAGGTGGAGCGGCTGGCGCTCGACCTCGGCGGGCCGACCGTGGAGGGCTCGGCGCGGGCCACCGTTGCCCGTCCCGATACGCCGGACGCCCGCCTGTCCGTGGAAGCCGCCGTGACGGCCCGGCAGGTGCCGGCGGACGAACTGCCCCGGCTGTGGCCGCTGGGGCTGGGGAAGAACGCGCGGGAGTGGGTGACCACCAACCTGTCCCACGGCATCGTGCCGGAGGCGACGGCCGCCGTCGCCGCCACCGGGCCGCTGGCCGATCTCTCGGCGATCGATCTGACTCATTTCCAGGCCGGCATCCAGGCCGAGGACATGACGGTGGATTACTTCCACCCGCTGCCCAAGGTGACCGGGCTGGCGGCGGAGGTGTCCACCGACGGCAAGACCTTCACCATCCACACCAAGGGCGGGCGGATCGACGACGTGCAGTTGGGGGACGGCACCATCGTCATCGGCGGGCTGGACACCGGCAAGGAGACCATGGACATCCGCGTCCCGGTCCGCGGGCCGGTGCGCACCATCCTGACCGTTCTGGACAGCCCGCCGCTGGGCTATCCCACCCGCCTCGACCTCGACCCCAAGCGGACGCAGGGGCAGGCCGACGCGCAGCTCCATTTCCAGTTTCCGCTGCTGGTCGATCTGAAGGTGGAGCAGCTGAACCTGGACGTCGCGGCGAAGCTGCGCGGCGTCGGGGTGGAGAAGGTCGCCGCCGGGCTGACCGCGACGGAGGGCGACCTGACGCTGGCGCTCGACATGAACGCCATGACGGTGAAGGGCAACACCAAGCTGGACGGCATCCCCGTCGCCATCGACTGGAAGGAGCAGTTCACCTCCACCGCCAAGGGGCCGCGCACCCGCATCGCCGTGAAGGGCGACGTGGACGCGCAGGACCTGCGCAGCCACGGCATCGACCTGGGCGAGCATGTGGAAGGGCCGATGGGGGCGGACGTGCTGTTCACCGTGGACCAGCGCCGCCGCTTCGGGCTGACCGCCGGGCTGAACCTGGAGAAGACGCACCTGCGCATCGACGAGCTGGGCTGGGAGAAGAAGCCCGGCGTTCCCGGCACGGGCAAGCTGGCGCTGGAGTTCCAGAAGGACCGGGTGACCCGCATCACCGGCCTGTCCGTCGAAGCCGGCGGTCTGCGCGCCCAGGCGGTCGTCGATCTGGCCCCCCAGACCATGGCGGTGACCAAGGTGGCGGTCAGCCAGCTTGCGGTCGGCCAGACCGACCTGAAGGCCGACGTGACGGTGCACAACGGCGGCAAGAACGGCTATTCCGGGACCATCACGGGCCAGAGCCTGGACGCCCGCGTGCTGGCCGGCAAGGCCGACCCGCCCAGCGGGAAGAAGCCCGGTCCGGACGACGAGAAGCCGCTGCCGCTCGACTTCGACCTGCGGCTGAACCGCGTCGTCTTCGGGGACGGGCGGCATCTGTCCGACGTGGCCGGGCGGATGAAGCGCGACAGCCTGTCCTGGACGAACCTGGACGTGAAGGCGCGGGCGGGCCGCGACGGGACGGTGTCGCTGCGCTACCTGCCGGGTGCCCAGGGCTTCCACGACGTGACCATCGCGGCCAGCGACGCGGGCGAGACGTTCCGCGCGCTCGACATCAACGACCGGGTGCAGGGCGGCGCGCTGAGCATCACCGGGCGCACGGTGGAGCCGCGGGCCGACGCCGCCATCGAAGGCCGGATGGAGCTGAAGGACTACGCGCTGGTCGATCCGCCGGTGCTGGCCCGCATCCTGAACGCCATCTCGCCCTCCGGCTTCGCGGAGTTGATGGGCGGCGGCAAGGGCATCCGGTTCGGGCGGGCGGTCGGCGAGTACCGCAAGGACGGGCGCCTGCTGACCGTGAAGGACCTGCGCACCTCCGGCTCGGCGCTCGGCCTCACCCTGGCGGGGGAGGTGGACATCGAGACCGACACGGCGAACCTGCGCGGCACCATCGTGCCGATCTACGGGCTGAACCGCCTGATCGGCCAGATCCCGCTGCTGGGCGACGCGCTGAGCGGCGGCGAGGGGCAGGGCATCTTCAGCGCCACCTGGCACGTCCGCGGCCCGCTGGCCGATCCGGACGTGACGGTGAACCCGCTCGCCATGCTGGCGCCGGGCTTCCTGCGCAACCTGTTCTTCCTCGGCGACGGGAAGGAAGCGCCGTCGCCGGGGACCTTCGAGAAGTAGGAGACTTTCATTCCCTCTCCCGGGGCGGGAGAGGGAATTTTTACACCGCCTTGACCAGCGCGTGGCGCTTCTTGCCGGCGCTCAGCTTGATCACGCCGTCGGCGTTCAGGTCGGCGGCGGTGGCCTTGGCGGTCTCGTCGGGGATGGCGGCGTCGTTCATCTTCGCACCGGCGCCCTTGATCAGGCGGCGCGCCTCGCCCTTCGACGCGGCCAGCCCGGCGGAAACCAGCAGATCCACCACCGCGACCCCGGCCTCAAGCTCGGCGCGGGGCAGGTCGATGGTCGGCAGGCCCTCGGCGGCGGCGCCCTGCTCGAAGGTGCGGCGGGCGGTCTCGGCGGCCTCCAGGGCGGCCTCCTCGCCGTGGGCGAGCTTGGTCACCTCGTGGGCCAGGATCTTCTTGGCCTCGTTGATGTCCGCACCCTGGAGCGCCTCCAGCCGCGCCACCTCGTCCAGCGGCAGCTCGGTGTAGAGGCGCAGGAAACGGCCCACGTCCGCGTCCTCGGTGTTGCGCCAGTACTGCCAGAAATCATAGGCGCTGAGCTTGTCGGCGGTCAGCCACACCGCGCCCGCGGCGGTCTTGCCCATCTTGGCGCCGGAGGAGGTGGTCAGCAGCGGCGTGGTCAGGCCGAACAGCTCCGCCCCGTCGGTGCGGCGGCCCAGCTCCACGCCGTTGATGATGTTGCCCCACTGGTCCGACCCGCCCATCTGGAGCACGCACGTCTCGCGCCGGAACAGCTCCACGAAATCATAGGCCTGGAGAATCATGTAGTTGAATTCCAGGAAGGTCAGCGGCTGCTCGCGGTCCAGCCGCAGCTTGACCGATTCGAAGGTCATCATGCGGTTGATCGTGAAGTGCCGCCCGATGTCGCGCAGCAGCGGGATGTATTTCAGCCCGTCCAGCCAGTCGGCGTTGTTGGTCATCACCGCGTCGGTCGGCCCGTCCCCGAAGGTCAGGTAGCGCCCGAAGATGCGCTTGATGCCCGCCATGTTGGCGTCGATGACCTCGTCGGTCAGGAGCTGGCGCGCCTCGTCCTTGCCGGAGGGGTCGCCGATCTTGGTCGTTCCGCCGCCCATCAGGACGATCGGCTTGTGGCCGGTCTTCTGCAGCCAGCGCAGCATCATGATCGGCAGCAGGCTGCCCACATGCAGGCTGTCCGCCGTGCAGTCGAAGCCGATGTAGGCGATGATCGGCCCCTTCGCCGCGCGCTCGTCGAGCCCGGCGAGGTCGGTGCACTGGTGGATGAAGCCGCGTTCCTGCAGCGTGCGGAGGAAATCCGATGTCAGCGTCGTCATGGCCGCGATCCGGCTGTCGTGGTAGGGTCCAGGGTCGCGTCTGTTAGCATGGAACGCGCGGCCCCACAATTCTCGGGGCTGGGTCGACAAGGGAACGGGGCAGGAAATGCAGACGGTCGTCGGGCTGATGAGCGGCACCTCCATGGACGGGATCGACGCGGCGCTGGTCCGCACCGACGGGGAGCGCCGGGCGGAGCCGCTGGCCTTCGTCACCGTTCCCTATGAGGACGGCTTCCGCGCCGCGCTGCGCTCCTGCCTGGGCGGCAAGGGGCCGGTGGAGGCGGTGGAGCGCGCCCTGACCGACGCCCACGCCGACGCCGTGCGCCGCCTGCTGGCGGAGGCCGGGACGGAGGCCGCCGCGGTGGACCTGATCGGCTTCCACGGCCACACCATTCATCATGATCCGGGGCAGCGCCGCACCTGGCAGATCGGCGACGGCGCCCGGTTGGCGCGCGAAACCGGCATCGCCGTGGTCAACGACTTCCGCACGGCGGACGTGGCGGCGGGCGGGCAGGGCGCTCCGCTGGTGCCGCTGTTCCACCGCGCGCTGGCCGATGGCCTGCCGCGCCCGCTGGCCGTGCTGAACATCGGGGGCGTGGCGAACGTCACCTGGATCGGGCGGGATGAGGACCTTGTGATCGCCTGCGACACCGGGCCGGGCAACGCGCTGGTGGACGACTGGGTCCTGTCCGGCCAGGGCGCGCGCTACGACTCCGGCGGTTCGCTGGCCGCGCGGGGGACGGTGGACGCGGACGCCCTGGCGGTGCTGCTCGCCCACCCCTACTTCGACCGGCCGGCGCCGAAGTCGCTGGACCGCGACGCCTTCGACCCGGCGCCCGTCCGCGGGCTGTCCGTGGAGGACGGGGCGGCGACCCTGACCGCCTTCACCGCCGCGTCGGTCGCCCGCATCGTCCCGCATCTGCCGGACGCGCCGCTGCGCTGGCTCGTCTGCGGCGGCGGGCGGCACAACGCGACGCTGATGGGCATGCTGGCCGACCGGCTGGGCGTGCCCGTCGATCCGGTGGAGGCGGTGGGCTGGAACGGCGACGCGCTGGAGGCCGAAGCCTTCGCCTATCTGGCGGTGCGCAGCCGCAAGGGCCTGCCGCTCAGCGTGCCGGCCACCACCGGGGTGCCCCGGCCGACAACCGGCGGACGCTTTCACCCGGCGGCGTGAGGGACGGGACCGCTACGGACGCGGGCGCGTGTTGTCGGTGCAATTGTCGGCGTGCTTGCACCAGTTTCCCAGGCCGCTGGCGATCTGGGCGTTGGTGCAGCCGGACAGCAGAAATGCTGCAAGACCGGCAACGACGGCGAGGCGAAGATGCTTCATGCCGCTCATTCCGCCACGGCGGCAACGGGGTTGCCCATCGCGCGGTCCAGATAATCATCCACCTGCACGGCCAGATCGTCGCTGCGGTTGGCGAAGAAGTGATTGGCGCCGGGCACCACCCGGTGGTCGATGCGGATGTCCTTCTGGTGCGACAGCTTGGTGACCAGCTTGTTCACCGCCGCCGCCGGAACCAGCTCGTCCCGGTCGCCGTGGATGATCAGGCCGGACGACGGGCAGGGCGCCAGGAAGGAGAAGTCGAACAGGTTGGCCGGCGGCGAGACGGACACGAACCCGTCGATTTCCGGACGGCGCATCAGAAGCTGCATGCCGATCCAGGCCCCGAAGGACACCCCGGCGATCCAGCAGACCGGGGCGTTCGGGTTGTGGGTCTGGAGCCAGTCCAGCGCCGCCGCCGCGTCGGCCAGTTCCCCCTCGCCCTTGTCGTAGGTGCCCTGGCTGCGCCCGACCCCCCGGAAATTGAAGCGCAGGGCGGAGTAGCCGCGCTTCGTGAAGGACTGGAACAGGGTGAAGACCACCTTGTTGTTCATCGTCCCGTTGTGATGCGGGTGCGGATGCAACAGCAGGGCCATGGGCGCGTTCGGGATCGTGCCGTGGGTGTAGCGCCCTTCCAGCCGTCCGGCCGGACCGTTGATCATCACTTCAGGCATGGGAACGGCGATCCTGACGCGAATATAAGGTGATCCGAACCACCGGCGGGCCGGAGGTCGGGCGCCACGGCAAGCAAACGTGGTTGCCCATGGACAAGCATGGATTTTTCGCACACAATTCTTGACCGTTTTGCTTGGTCATCATATATGCGTCGATGCGTCCTTCAAGGGCAACCCGCGCGACCGGTGAGGCACGGGTCGAGGGGTCTTGCGAAAGATCACCTCTTCCGGCAAGAGGGCGGACTATACCACGGCGGGTGTTCCGGTGTTCAAGCATCTTCGCGAAGAGATCGACGGTATCATGGCGCGCGACCCCGCCGCGCGGTCGCGGGCCGAGGTCGCGCTGTGCTATCCGGGCTTCCACGCCATCGTCATGCACCGCCTCGCCCATTACTGCTGGGATCGCGGCTGGCGCCTCATGGCGCGCGCCGTGTCGCACATCGCCCGTGCGCTGACCGGCATCGAGATCCATCCGGGGGCCACCATCGGGCGCCGCTTCTTCATCGACCACGGCATGGGCGTCGTCATCGGCGAAACCGCCGAGATTGGCGACGATGTGATGCTGTATCATGGGGTTACGCTGGGCGGCACCTCGCTGAACCAGGGCAAGCGCCATCCCACCCTGGAAAGCGGCGTGATCGTCGGCGCGGGGGCGAAGGTGCTGGGCGCCATCACCATCGGGCGCGACGCCCGCGTCGGCGCCAACGCCGTCGTGGTGGCGGACGTGGCGCCGGGCATCGCCGTGGTCGGCATCCCGGCCAAGGCGGTGGTGACGCGCGACAGCGTCGCGGCGCAGAAATTCATGCCCTACGGCACGCCCAGCGGGGACATCCCCGACCCGGTGGCGCGCGCGCTGAACGGGCTGCTCGATCAGGTGTCCACCCTGCGCCGGCGTGTTGAGGAACTGGAATCGGAGCGTGGCGGGGCGCATAATCCGTCTGTATACGAAACAACGGGCGTGTCCAACGGGGGCGCCCGGCCCGACCATGGGGTGCGTGAGCCGGTGTCCGCCCAGGGCGGTCCGGCGGCGTCCTGTTGAACCAAACACAAACACGAGGCTTGGCGCCGATCCGCTGGACGGTCGGGCCGGGGTGAAGGAAGGGTAAGGAGGGTAAAATGAGACTCAGCACCAAGGGACGCTATGCCGTCATGGCCATGGTCGATCTTGCTGCCACCAGCCAGGGGAGCCCCGTCGCCCTTGCCGACATCGCGGACCGGCAGGAGATTTCGCTCTCCTACCTGGAGCAGCTCTTCGCCAAGCTGCGCAAGGGCGGTCTCGTGAAGAGCGTGCGCGGCCCCGGCGGCGGCTATCTGCTGGCCCATCCGGCGGACGCGACGCGGGTGTCCGACATCATCCTGGCGGTGGACGAGCCGATCCGCACGACCCGCTGCGCCAACGGAACGCCGCAGGGCTGCCGCACCAACCGGTCGCGCTGCCTGACCCACGACCTGTGGGAGGAGCTGGGCAACCAGATCCACATGTATCTCAGCTCGGTCACCGTGGCCGACGTGGTGGAGCGCCGGATCATCGGCACCAGCAGCCTGACCATCCGCGCCCCGCATCCTGCGGACGAAGGTGCGGCGGTGGCGGCGGAGTAAGGGGACCGGCGCCCGGTAACCGGCCTTCATGACCCGCGTCTATCTCGACCACAACGCCTCGGCCCCGCTGAAGCCGGCGGTGAAGGCGGCGATGGTCCAGGCCATGGATCTCGCCGGAAACCCGTCGTCGGTGCACGGTTTCGGCCGTGCGGTCCGCCGCGCGGTGGAGGAGGCGCGCGCCCAGGTCGCCGCCCTGGCCGGCGTGCGGCCCGTCCAGACCGTCTTCACCGGCAGCGGGACGGAGGCCAACAATCTGGCGCTGCGCGGCTTCCCGGGCCGGCGGGTGGTCACCTCCGCCATCGAGCATGATTCGGTGCTGGAGGCGGTTTCCGGCGGCGCCCGCATCCCGGTGGACCGCAACGGCGTCGTGGACCTTGCCGCTCTGGACCGTCGGCTGGCCGATGGCGATGGGCCGGCGCTGGTTTCCCTGATGCTCGCCAACAACGAGACGGGCGTCATCCAGCCGGTGGCCGAGGCGGCGCGGATCGCCCACGCTCACGGGGCGCTGCTCCATTGCGACGCCGTGCAGGCCGCCGGGCGCCTGCCGGTCGACCTCGGCGCGCTCGGCGCGGATCTGCTGACCCTCTCCGCCCACAAGATCGGCGGCCCTGCCGGTGTCGGCGCCCTGATCCTCGCCGATGGGCTGGAACTGGACGCGCTCGTCCGCGGCGGCGGGCAGGAGAAGCGCCGCCGCGCCGGGACCGAGAACGTCGTCGGCATCGCCGGCTTCGGCACCGCCGCCCGCCTCGCCCGCGAGGAACTGCCCGGCACCGTCCGCCTGACCGCCCTGCGTGACGATCTGGAGGCGCGGGCGCTCGCCGCCGTTCCCGGCGCGCGGGTGATGGGGGCCGGGGCGCCGCGGGTCGGCAACACCAGCAACCTGCTGCTGCCCGGCGTGGCGGGGGAGACCCAGGTGATGGCGCTGGACCTCGCCGGGGTGGCGGTCAGCGCCGGTTCGGCCTGTTCCAGCGGCAAGGTGAAGCCGTCCCACGTCCTGGCGGCGATGGGTGAGGACACCGGCGACGCCGCCTGCGCCATCCGCGTCAGCCTGGGCTGGGACAGCGGCGGGGAGGCGGTGGAGCGCTTCGTCGCCGCCTACGCCGCCATGGCTGCAAGGCTGGCGCGCGCCCCTGCGGCGTAACCGCCTGCCCATGGCCTTTCCCTTCCGCCCCCCTTTTCGTCCCTCTTCTCGCCATGGTCCGTGTAAGGTTGCGCGGCGCCCGGCTTCTGGGTATCACCCGGCCAAACGCGCGGCGATCCGCCGATCCCCTGGCCACCCTGTGCAGCGCTTCGACGGACGGCAAGCATGACGACATCCGATTCCGGCCCGCCGCGGTCCTCCAAGGAGGGGGCTCCCAAGGGAATTGCCGGGACCATCGACGGCGATCTGGAGCCGTGCTGGCTGTGCGGCCGTTCGGTCGCGGCGCGGGCGATGTTCTGCCATTCCTGCGGGGCGGTGCAGGCGCCGCGCCCGCTCGACCCCTTCACCCGGCTGGGGCTGGAGCGCCGCTTCGACATCGAGCCGGAGGCGCTGGCCCGCCAGCACGCCGGTTTCTCCCGCGCCATGGACCCGGAGCGCTTCGCCTCCCGCGGCGCCCGCCAGCAGGCTGCCGCCCGCGCCCAGGCCGACGCACTGGCCGAAGCCTACGAGGCGCTGCGCGATCCGGTGCGCCGCGCCCGCTGTCTGCTGGCGTTGCTGAACGCTCCCGCCGCCGCCATCTCCGCGGAGGAGGACGAGGAGGTCACGGCGCTCGCCGACCGGCTGCACGGCGCCCCGGACGTGGCCGCGGTGGACCGTCTGGCCCAGGACATCGGTCGGCGTGTGGAAAGTTGCATCAAGTATCTTGCCATTGCCTTCCGCAACGGGCAGACCGACAACGCCGCGCGCATCCTCGCGCGGCTGGAGCGGTTGGAGACGCTGGCGGCCGAATCCCGGACGCGGCGCGCCGGCCTCGCTCCGAAGACTCCGTAACCACCGCCACCGCCACACCGACGCCTTTGTTCAGGAGAGTACCCCAATGCCCAAGATGACCTTCATCGAGCCGAACGGCACCCGCCACGAGGTGGACGCCCCGCTCGGCCTGTCCGTGCTTGAGGTCGCGCACAAGCACGGCCTGGACCTGGAAGGCGCCTGCGAGGGCTCGCTCGCCTGCTCGACCTGCCACATCGTCGTGGAGCCGGAGTGGTTCGACGTGCTGAGCGAGGCGTCGGAGGACGAGGAGGACATGCTCGACCTTGCGTTCGGCCTGACCAAGACCTCGCGTCTGGGCTGCCAGATCATCATCAGCGAGGAGCTGGACGGCCTGACCGTGCGCCTGCCGGGCGGCACCAACAACGCCATGCGCTGACCCCCGCCGCGGCGCCACCGAAGGCCGCCGCGGCCCGCATCCGCCACCGGGGAAACCGGCGCGCCGCCCCGTTCGCCGGGGCGGCGGCCCGCTTCTCCGGTGGTGAATTTTTTTGGAACCGGCCCATATAGGGCGTCATGAATTCCCTCGGCATTTCCAAGCGTCCCCAGGACACCCGCGTGGTCGTCGCCATGTCCGGCGGCGTCGATTCCTCCGTCACCGCCGCCGTGCTGCGGGAGGAGGGCTACGACGTGGTCGGCATCACGCTCCAGCTCTACGACCACGGCATCGCCTTGCAGAAGCCGGGCGCCTGCTGCGCCGGGCAGGACATCTACGACGCCCGTCAGGTGGCCGACCGCATCGGCATCCCGCACTATGTGCTGGATTACGAGGGCAAATTCTCCCAGGACGTGATCGACGACTTCGCCGACAGCTATCTGCGCGGCGAGACGCCGATCCCCTGCGTGCGCTGCAACCAGCGGGTCAAGTTCCGCGATCTTCTGAACACCGCCCGCGATCTCGGTGCCGACGCGCTGGCGACCGGCCATTACGTGCGCCGCATCCAGGGGGCGGGCGGGGCGGAGCTTCACCGCGCCATCGACCCGGGCCGCGACCAGAGCTATTTCCTGTTCGCCACGACGCGCGACCAGTTGGAGTTCCTGCGCTTCCCGCTGGGTGGCCTGACCAAGCCGGAAACCCGCGCGCTGGCGGCACGGCACGGGCTGGAGGTGGCGGCGAAGCCGGACAGCCAGGACATCTGCTTCGTCCCCAACGGCTCCTACGCCGACGTGGTGGCCAAGCTGCGCCCCGGTTCCGTCGAGCCCGGCGAGATCGTCCATGTCGACGGGCGCGTGCTGGGCCGTCACCGCGGCGTGGTCCATTACACGGTGGGGCAGCGCAAGGGGCTGGGCATCGGCGGCATCCGGGGCGCGGAGGAGCCGCTGTTCGTCGTCCGCCTGGAGCCCGGGCAGCGCCGCGTCGTCGTCGGCCCGCGCCGCGAACTGGCGCGGAGCGTGGTGACGATCCGCGAGGTGAACTGGCTCGGCCCCGACCTTGCTCCCGGCGAGGGTCTGGAGGTCGAGGTGAAGCTCCGCTCCGCCCAGCCGCCGGCCCCGGCGGTCTGGCATCCGGGGCCGGACGGCACGGCGCAGGCCGAACTGCACGAGCCGCAATACGGCGTGGCGCCGGGGCAGGCTTGCGTCGTCTACCGGGGCGATCGGGTGCTGGGCGGCGGCTGGATCGCCGGAACGGGGACCTGACGGAATCTTCGCAAAAAAGTGAAATTTCAGCGTTGACACCCCGGTCCCTCTGGAATACATAAGCGGCCCCGGCACGAACCGCGGCGGCCAACACCGAAACGGACCGCGCCGGACCATGATGGTAAGCACGATGGCAGCGTAGCTCAGTGGTAGAGCAGGGGAATCATAATCCCTTGGTCGGGGGTTCAAATCCCTCCGCTGCTACCATCAAAAAGGCCCCTGAACTTCCAATGCGAAGTTCAGGGGCTTTTTCATTTCCAGGCAGCCGTCCTTGAACGGCCCATGCCGGGCATGGTAGCAGCCTGTGCGGGGGGAGAGCATGCCGACTCCGTTGCCGCCGTTCGACCTCGATCTTCTGCGCACCTTTGTGACCATCGTCGATTGCGGCGGCTTCACGCGCGCCGCCGAGCGGTTGGGACGTACCCAGTCCACCATCAGCCTCCAGATCAAGCGGCTGGAGGATGGGCTGGGCAAGCGCGTCTTCGAGCGGAAGGGAAATGGGCTTGCCCTCACCCCCGAAGGCGAAATTCTGTTCGCTTCGGCGCGGCGCCTGCTGCAGATGGCCAACGAGACATGCGCCCGTCTTATGGAGCCGGACGTTGGCGGCACGGTGCGGCTGGGCACGCCGGAGGATTTCGCCACGGTGCATCTGCCGGACGTGCTCTGGCGTTTCGCCCGCGCGCATCCGCAGGTCAACCTGCAGGTCAACTGCGACTTCACCGCCAACCTGCTCGATGGATTCTCGCGCGGCGAATACGACCTGATCCTGTGCAAGCGCGAACCGCAGGGAACCTCCGCCGGGACCCGGGTCTGGCGGGAGCCCCTGGTCTGGGCGGGGTCCGCGCGCCTTCTTATCGACGCGGGCGGCCCGGTTCCGCTGGTGCTGGCGCCTTACCCGGACATCTACCGCAAGAGGGCGCTCGACGCCCTGGATGCCGCCGGCCGCCCGTGGCGCATCATCTACACCAGCCCCAGCCTGGCCGGAGTCCAGGCGGCGGTGCGTGCGGGCCTGGGGATCACCATCCTGCCCAAGGAGATGGTCGTGGCCGGATTCCACATCCTCGGTGCCGAGCGCGGCCTGCCCGATCTGGCGGACACGGAAGTCGCCCTGTACCGCGCGCCGGGAACCCTGCCCAAGGCCGCCGACCTGCTGGCCGAACACATCGTCCGATCCCTTGAGGGCGCCCACGGAAGCGTCCCCGGCTGACTGTCCCGTATCGGCTGCGGATGCCCTCGCCGCCGCTCCATCATGTCAGCACCGCGCGGCTCAGCGCGACGTAGAGCGGGATGCCGACGAGAATGTTGAAGGGGAAGGTGATGCCCAGGCACAGCGGCAGCGACAGGCCCGGATCGGCGGTGGGAAGGGCGTGCCGCAGCGCCGCCGGCACGGCGATGTAGGAAGCGCTGGCGCACAGCGTGACCAGCAGCACCGCATCCCCGAGCCCCAGGCCGAGAGCCGACGCGGCGGCGAGGCCGATTGCGGCGCCCACCAGCGGCATGCCGATTCCGAAGGCGATCAGCCGGGCGTTGAGCGAAGCGGCGGCTCTCAGCCGGGACGTGGCCAGATAACCCATCCCCAGAAGGAACAGGCTGAGCGCTCCGTCCCAGGGGGCGACGAACAGGCCGCTCAATTTCTCCAGGCCGGGCTTGCCGATGACCAGACCGACCAGAAGCGACCCCGCCAGCAGCAGGACCGATCCGTTGAAGGCCGCCTCCCGCACCGCCCCCCGGAGCGAACCGCCGCGGCCATGGCCATCGTCCATGGGCATGGACACCGTGCCCCCGCCAGCGCCGGCCGCCAGCACGGCGGTTCCCCTGGTTCCGGCAAGCAACAGCCCTGAGATGATGGCCGGTCCTTCCATGATCGCCAGCGCGGCAACCATATGGCCGCCGAACGGAAGGCCGTGGCTTTCCAGGACCCTGGTGGCGGTGACGAAGGTGACGAGGCTGACGGAGCCGTAATGCGCCGCGACCGCCGCGGCGTTGACGCGGTCCAGCCCGACCAGGGAGCGCAGCAGGGCAAATCCCAGAAGCGGCATGGTCAGGCTGATCAGCCCGGTCGTCAGAAGAAGCGGCAGGAGGGCGGCGGTGTCCGCCGCCGTCAGCGCGACGCCGCCCTTAAGCCCGATGGCGATGAGCAGATAAGCGGCCAGCGCCTTGTCGAAGCCTTCCGGGAACGGGATTCGCGCCCCCGCCAGCGCGATGAACGAGCCAAGCATGAAAAACAGGATGGGTGCGGACAGCAGGGTGTCCATGTCGCAATTCCTTCGTCACGGTTGCCGGGCGGAAGAACGGCCCGCCCGGCGCGACGATACGGACGCGCGGATTTGATGGGAAATTGATAGGATCAACAAAGCCCATTGAATTTATCAATGTCCGGGGCGGCGGACCGCGACGGGAGAGGGCCGCCTGCTCCCGTCCCTCCGCTGCCCATTCCGCTCAATCCTCGGTCAAGGCATGGGCCATGGCGTCCTGCAGGGGTGCCAGCACATAGTCGATGGCCCGGCGCTGGCCGGTCGCGATCAGCACGTCCGCGGGCATGCCCGGATGCAGCGCCGCCGGGCCGAGGTGCTCCAGCGCGCCGGGCAGGGGGCGGACACGGGCCACGAAATAGGGGGCGTGGGTCGTCGGGTCGGTCAGGCGGTCGGCGGAAACGTCCAGAACGGTCGCGTCGATCGGCGGCGTGCGGCGCGGCTTGAAGGCGCTGAGGCGCACCTGCGCGGTCTGGCCGGCCTTCACCACGTCGATGTCCAGCGGGTCGATGCGCGCCTCGATGGTCGGCGGGCCGTTGTCCGGCACGATGTCCATCAGCGGCTCGCCCGGCTTCACGACCCCCCCCACGGTGAAGACGGTCAGCCCGACCACGCGCCCCGGAACGGGCGCGCGGATCTCCGTGCGCTCCACCGCGTCGCGGGCGGCCTTCAGGCGGGCCGCCGTCTGGTCCTGGGCGTTCTGCGCCTCCTCCATTTCCGCGGCGATGTCGGACAGGCGGGCCGTCTCCTTGGCTCGGAGCTGGACGTCGGCGACCGCCACCGCCTGTTCGGCCAGCAGGGCGCGGGCGCGGGCCTGATCGCGGGTGCCCGTCAGGTCGGCCATGGCGCGCTTCAGCGACAGGACCCGCATCTTGCGCTCCAGCCCCTTGTTGAACAGGTCCAGCACGCCGGCCAGTTCCTCCTCGATGAAGACGATCTGCTCCGCCGCCGAGCGTTCCTGGGCGCGGTGGGCGGTCACCTCCCGCTCCGCCTGGAGACGTTGCTCGCGCAGGACGGCCAGTTCGCCGTCGTGGCGGGTCCAGCGGGCGGCGAAAAGCTGCTGCTGCACGGCCAGGGCGCGCCGGGCGGCGGGGACCTCGTCCACCACCGTCCTGGGGACGGAAAAGGCGCGCTGCCCGGCGTATTCGGCGCGCAGGCGGGCCATGCGCACCAGGGCCGCGGCCTGTTCGGCGGTCAGCTCCTCCAGGGTGGCCCGGCTCTGCGTCCCTTCCAGGCGGAGCAGGGTCTGGCCGGCGGCCACCGTGTCGCCGTCGCGCACCGCCAACTCGGCGACGATGCCGCCTTCCAGATGCTGGATGGTCTTGCGGTTGCCATCGACCACCACCGTGCCCTGCGCGTGGGCGGCGCTGTCCAGTGGCGCCAGAAAGCCCCAGCCGAGCCCGGCGCCCAGCGCCAGGGCGATCACCGCGCATCCCGCCCGCACCGCCCCGCCGATGGAAGGCTCCGCACGGCGTGGCTCCGCGATTATGGCGCGGCGGCTGACGGTCATCTCGGTCGTCGTCATCTCGGAGTCTCCGGTCAGAGGGTGGCGGCCGCGGCGGCCACGGGTTGCGGTGCGGCGGGGCCGGTGGCGGCGCCCAGGCGCCGGACCATCTCGGCCCGCGTGGCGGCCTGGTCGATCATGCCGTCGCGCAGCACGACGATGCGGTCCACGGCGTTGAGGACGGAAGGGCGGTGGGCGATCACCACCACCGCGGCGCCACCGGCCTTGGCCTCCGCAATGGCGCTCAGCAGCGCCGCCTCGCCAACGGGGTCCAGGTTCGCGTTCGGCTCGTCCAGAACGATCAGGCGGGGGGCGCCGTAGAGCGCGCGGGCAAGCGCGATGCGCTGCCTCTGCCCGCCGGAGAGCAGGGCGCCGCCCTCGCCGATCTCCGTCCGGTAGCCGTCGGGAAGGCGCCCGATCATCTCGTGCACGCCGGCCCGCCGCGCCGCCGCGGTCACCAGCGCCGGGTCGGGATCGCCCAGCCGGGCGATGGCGTCCTCCATCGTGCCGCCCAGCAGGCCGACGCCCTGCGGCAGGTAGCCGACATGCCGCCCGCAGTCGTCGCGGTGCCACCGCCAGACATTGTGGCCGTCGAGATAGACGCCGCCCTGGGTCGGCTCCAGCACGCCGACCAGCAGGCGGGCCAGCGTGGACTTGCCCGCCGCCGAGGGGCCGACGATGCCCACCGCCTCGCCCGGCTCCACCGAGAAGGAGAGGCCGCGCAGCGTCGGACGGTCCGATCCCGGCGGGACGTAGGTCACGCGGTCCAGCAGCAGATGCCCGCAGGGGCGGGGCAGGGGGGCGGCATCCGCGTCCGGCGTTCCTTCCGCCGTGAAGAGGCCGCTCAGGCGGCGGTGGCTCTCGCGGGCCGCGGACCAGTTCCGCCAGGAGTCGATCAACTGCTCGAAGGGCGCCAGCGCGCGGCCCATCAGGATGGAGGCGGCCAGCATGCTGCCCGGCGACACCTGCCGGTCCAGCACCAGCATGGTGCCGGCGGCCAGGATCGCCACCTGCGCCGTCATGCGGCAGACCTTGGCGAGCGAGGCGACGGCCTGCGCCCGTCCCGCGGTCCGGCTGGCGAGCCGCAAATGGTCATCCTGCACCGCCTGCCAGCGGCGGCGCAGGTTGCCCATCATGCCCATGGCGGCGACGGCCTCGACGCCGTGGGACGCCGCCTCGATGTCGGCGCCGTGGCGGCACAGGGCGCGGTTGGCCTCCGCCGCGCCCGGCATGGTCAGCATCCGGCCGAGCAGGCTCACCCCCACCAGACACAGGATGCTGCCCCCGCAGACAAGGCCGTAGAGCGGGTGGATGAGCGTCAGGAACAGCAGGAAGACGAGGCTGAGCGCCGCGTCGAGCGGTGCCGTGATGCTCGGCCCGGACAGGAACTGGCGCAGCTCGTTCACGTCGCGCAGCACCTGGGCCGGACGGCTGCCGCCGCCGCGCAGCAGGCCGCCCATCGACGCCTCCAGCGCGTCCATGGTCAGGGTGCTGGCCGCCAGATGGCCCATGGCCTGGGTCAGCCGCCCGCGGATGGCCTCGACCAGACCGAGCACCGCGAAGCAGCCCAGCGCCAGCAGCGACAGCGCCACCAGCGTTTCCACGCTGCGGCTGCCCAGCACGCGGTCGTAGACCTGCATCGTGTAGAGCGGCATCGCCAGTTGGATGAGGGCGAGAAAGACGCTGAAACCGCCCGCGGCGGCAAGGCCGCTCCCGATGCGCCGCCGGATCGCGCGCAAGGCTGGCGAGCCGGCCGGCGGGCCGGCTGGGGGCGTGTGGCGGGGTTCCCTTGCGGCCATGGGAAGGGCGCTCCTGTCGTCTTGAAAGGGGAAAGGGGCGCGCCGGGAAGGACGGCGCGCCCGGGACCTCGGTCAGGCGGATCAGTAGAAGGAGATGTCGCCCATCGGGTTGTCGCCCTTCACGATCAGGTCGTGATAGCCGGTGTCGTTCGCCGCGTTCCAGGTGACGACGTAGTAACCGTCCTTCTGCCAGATGCTGTATTGGCCGTCGGCGGGCGCGCTGGTGGAGCCGGCGTAGCTGTAGCTGCCCTTCAGCCAGATCTGGTCCTCGTCCTTGAAGTCGGTGATGGTGTCGGCCTGGTTGGCGTAGATGTCGCCGCTGTCCTTCGTTTCGAAGAAGAACCAGTCCGCCCCGGCCCCGCCGGTGAGCTGGTCCTTGCCCATGCCGCCGTAGAGATCGTCGAAGGTGTCGCCGCCGCTCAGCGTGTCGTCGCCGTCGCCGCCGTACAGCTTGTCGTAGCCGCTCTCGCCGTAGAGCTGGTCGTTGCCGCTGCCGCCATAGAGCGTGTCGGTACCGTAATAGCCCATCAGCAGGTCGTTGCCCGACTCTCCGTAGAGGACGTCGTTGCCGTTCCAGCCGTCCAGCGTGTCGTTGCCGGACCAGCCCAGAATGGTGTCGTTCCCGTCATAGCCCTGCACGTAGTCATTGCTGACGCCGTACTTGATCATGTCGAGGTAGTCGGCGTTGTTGGTACCGTACACGTTTGCCATGATGCGTTTCCTTCGGATCGGGGGATTGTGCCGTACAAGGGGGGAGGCGCTTCATTCGGCTTTCTTCTTGCCGTTTCGCTTTGAAGACCCCGCCCTTGCACAGCCATTCTTCCCGGATCGGGCATCCGGCACTGTTGTCCGCTTCACAGTTTCGATCAGGACGGAAAAGATCCGGCGGCCGTCGTTCCGGCGCGGGGTCCTCTCATTGCTCCATGACGTCGCCCAGAGTGGCGGCGAGGTCGGCGGGCTCCACCGGTTTGTGCAGCAGGCGGCAGCCGATGGAACGGGCCTCGCGCAGCCGTTCCGGCGCCGTGTCGCCGGTGATGATGACGATCGGCACGTCCCAGTGGTGGCGCACCATCTCGGCCACCTTGCGGCCCGTCTGCCCGCCGGGCAGGCGGTGGTCGGCCAGGACGACGTGGGGGCGGCTGCGCAGCCGGGGAAGGCGGGCCGCCAGTTCCTCCACCGAGCCGACCGCGGTCACCTGGACGCCCCAGCGCTTCAGCAGCATGGTCATGGCGTGGCGCACCCGCTCGTCGTCCTCCACCAGCAGGACCCGCCGGCCCCGCATGCGGTCCGCGGGGGAAGCCGCGGAGGCTGCCGTGGCGGCGGCGCTGGTCGCGGCGGCGGCCATGGCGCGGGCGGCGGCGGTCAGGCGGCGGTCAGGGTCGGGGCCGGGCGCAAGGACGGGCGCAAGGACGGGCTGAAGGACGGGTGCGGCGCGCGGAACGGTCACCGTGAAGACCGTGCCCCGCCCGACCTCCGACCGCAGGTCCAGCGTCAGGCCCAGCAGACGGGCCATGCGCGCCACCAGCGGCAGGCCCAGGCCGAAGCCCTTGGCCGCGCTGCGCTCCGGATTGTCGAGCTGGTGGAACTCCTCGAAGATGGCGGCGCGGGCGCCGGGAGGGATGCCGCGCCCGTCGTCCCACACCTGGAACTCCAGCGAACCGGGGCGCCGCCGGCAGCCCAGAAGCACCCGCCCGCCGCCCTTCGTCCCCTGCCTTCCGCCTCCGCCATGGCGGATCGCGTTGGACAGCAGATGGGCCAGTATCCGTTCCAAAAGCCGGGCGTCGGTCCGCACCGGCACCCCGGAGGGGTGGACGTGCAGGCTCGCCCCCTCGGCCCTGGCGGTGTCCCGGAATTCCTGGGCCAGCCGGCGCATCAGCGCGTCGGGACGGAACTCCGAGACCGAGACGTCGACGGCGCCGGCTTCCAGACGGGCAAGGTCCAGCATGCCGCTCAGCATGCCGCTCAGGCTGTCGATGGACGCCTGGAGCAGGTCCATCGCCTCGCGCGCGGCGGGGTTGGAGCCGACCGCGCCGCGCAGGATGTGGGCGTAGAGGGCGGCGGCCTGGATCGGCTGGCGCAGGTCGTGGCTGGCGGAGGTCAGGAAACGTGTCTTGGCCCGGTTCGCGTGCTCCGCCGTCTCGTGGGCGCGGCGCAACTCCTCCTCCCGCGCGGCGCGGCGGCCTTCGGCCCGATGCAGCCGGTCGCGGAGCCTGCCCATCTCCCGGCGCTGCTCGACCAGTTCGGCGGCCAGACGGGCGCTCTCCTCGACCAGCCGGCTGGCGTCGCGCTGCAGGCGGTCCGCGGTCTGAATCCCCTCGGCGAGGCTGCGGTTCAGCGCCCCCAGGCTTTCCCGCAACGCCTTTCCGGCGGTTTGCCCACCGTTGTCCGACTTTTCCGAATCCGCATGCTTGGGCATTGACGCCTCCACGATGGCCCCCGCTCACCGCCGCAAACCAACTCTCGTACCTCAGGCCACAACAGCGCAGATCAGGAAATGGCGTCGCGCCGGCGACGATTCGCGCGCGTGCCCGGCGCCTGGACATCGCCCCCAGGCTGTCGGCTGCGGAGCCATGACACGCGCTGCCCAAACAAGCGGCAGATTGTCGCACATCTGACGTGTCGTGCGGGCGGCAGACAGGCAACCGCACCGGCTCCGGCGGCACAAGGACCACGACAGAGCTGTTTATTCCCGAGGCGCCGTTTCGGCGCCAGCGAGGGTGTCATGAGCCATTCAGTTGGAGTCTCAAGACGATGCGGGAAACCGGCGGCGGGGCGGACCGGCCCTGCGCCGCGGCGCCCGCCCGCTGGCACGCCGGTTGCTTTGTAGGCAAATGGAAGCCCGGTCCACCCTGCGGACGTTCTTGACGTTGTTCGTTCAACGAACAATTTGAAGTCCCTGGCGCCTGCGTGACCCGTGGCTGGTGCATTGGAGGCAGGTTTGATCAACCCATTGATTACGGCCACCGCCGGCTGGTCCGAGGCGGTGGAGGAGCGGGCCCAGCGGCTGCTCCGCTATCAGGTCGGGACCGAAGGGCCGGCGGGCGTGCCGGTGACCGTGCAGACCATGTTCGAGCGCTGCGGCTACACCCCGGTGTCCAGCGCCCGTTTCCTGATTTGCATTCCGCCGCTGACCGCGATGCACGAGCTGACCAAGACCGTCGCCCGGTTCCGGATCGACGGGGAGGCCTGCCCGGACCCGGCGGGCGCGGCGAAGGCGGCGCTGTCCTTCGCCGGGCGCGCGGTGGCCGTTCATGAACTCCACCCGGAGCGCCGGTTCGTTGCCGGGGTGATCGCCTCCCTCCTGGGGTTGCAAGGGACCAGCCGGCGGTAGCGTCCGCCGGCGGCCGTGGCGGCCGTGGCGTCTGTGGGGAGCCGTGCCGTTCCGCGCGGCTCCTTGCCGCCTCTCGTTGAGCCGCCCCCCGTTGCGGAGAATCCGTCAATCTTTAAAAGTTGTAACCGTCCTTTGGTTGCTCGTGCCGCGGAGTCGATTTATCAGTGTTCGACGGCTTGACCATGGGCTGGTCCCACCAGCTCCCTGGCCAGTTCCCTGGGCTCGGGCGAAGGAGGGTGCGGCGATGGACAGGAAGCCGGTCGATTACGGGCAGTACAGCATCCTGGTCATCGAGGATCAGCCCTTCGTGCGCCGGACCATCATGCAGATCCTTTCGCAGATCGGTTTCCGTTCCATCGCCGAGGCCGACAACGGGGAGACCGGCATGCGGGAATGCATCCGCGCCACCCCCGACGTGATCGTCTGCGACATCGACATGAAGCCGGTGTCCGGTCTGCAATTCCTGGCCGAGCTGCGGGCCAGCGCGGAGGTGCGGAACCGCCGCACCCCGGTGGTTTTCCTGACCAACCATACGGAATCCGAGATCGTGAAGAAGGCCATGGCCCTGGGCGTCAACGGCTTCGTCGTGAAGCCGCCGTCCTTCGGCGCCCTGAAGGAGCGGGTGGACCGCCTTCTGGCCGGCAAGTGAAGGGGGGATGGGTGGCGTGACGGGCGTGGGTGTCGTGGTGCGGCGCGCGGTGGTTTGCGGTCTGGCGGTGCTGCCGCTGGCCGCATGCTCGGGGGAGCCGGGCGAGTCCGACATGCGCAAGCTGGTGGAATCGCACACCAAACGGGCGCTGGACGGCCAGGGGCAAGGCGGTTTCCGTGCCTTCGACGGCTTCCGCAAGCAGGGCTGCGTGAACACCAAGTACAAGGCCGGCGCTCCGCCGCCGGAGGACAAACAGTATGATTGCTATTACGAGGCCCGCTTCGTACCGCAGCCCGGCATGCCGGTGATGACCGTGAACGGCAAGGGCCGCTTCACCCGCACCGACAAGGGGCTGACCTTTGAGGATCTGGGAGCCCAGCCGCGCTGATGCGGCGAGGTTGATGCGGTAAGTTCGAACAATGTCCGGAAAAGGAAACGGCCGGTCATGACCCTGTCATGAACCGGCCGCGTCAGATGGTGGAAGGGGCTGGATTCGAACCAGCGTACGCATACGCGGGCAGATTTACAGTCTGCTGCCTTTAACCACTCGGCCACCCTTCCGCTGATGCTTGACGCGACCATCGGAGACCTGCCGTCCGTCGGGCCTTGACTGGCCTTCCTCGCGGCGGGTGGCGATATCTAACGGGTGACGCGGCGCGGGTCAAGCGGCTTTCTTCGCCCGCATCGCTTCTTTGTTCACGCCCCCTCGCCACGGGCGACGCGGGCCAGCGCGCTCAGCGGGTCGCCGTCCTCCGCGCTGAAGCAGGCGGCGAAGTCGTCGCACACCTCGCAGTTCGGCGATTTGCAGAGCATCAGCCCTTCGCGCTCGCACAATTGGCGGTAGAAGAACTTCTTCCACTTCATGTCGCCGCTGTTCAGCGCGACCAGCGACGGGAAGTGGCGGCGGAACATGGCGTTCAGCTCCCGCCGGTTGGCGAAGCCCATGTCCTGCCAGAGATGGTTCGGCCCGAGGGTGCGGCGGGCCACGATGGCAGCCAGCCATTCCTCCTCCGCGGTCCCGGCGGCGCGGTGGTCGAGCAGGAAGGCCCGCAGATCCTCCTCCTCGATGGCGTCCTCCCCGTTGTCGTCCGGCAGGTTGGCCGGCAGGGTGGGGAGGAGATACGCGAAACCCGCCGCGTGCCGCCGGATCAGCTCGGCGAGCGCGCCGCGCGTCAGCCCCAGCGAGGCGGTGATGCTGACGCCGGGATGTTGCGCGGCCAGCCCCAGGATGCGCGCGAACAGCAGCCGGTCGAGCGCCGGGCCGTCCGCCGTACGGTCCAGGGCATCCGGGGGCGGATGGGTGGAGAAGGCCAGGGCCGGGTCGGCAACATCGGCAATCATGGTCGGCGAACTCCCGCATCGGGGGTTTCTGCGGTCATGACCTTCATGGTGGACCAAATTCCCGCACCTGCGAAGTGGTTTTTTGCGGATGCGTAATAGCCCGGGCCTTCAGCCGTTCAGAACCTCCACCGTGAAGCGCTCGAAAAAGCCGTCGATGACGCGGTCGGCCTTGGCCTTGACCAGCTTGACCGCCAGCCGGCCCACGGCACCGCCCAGCGCCGCGGCGAGCGTGAAGGACAGGTGCGTGTGGCCGTCCACCTCCTCCAGCGTGATGCGGGCCTCGCCTTTGACGGCCCCGGCGAGGCCGCCTTTGCCCTCGGCGTAGAGGATGTAGAAGCGCGGCGCATCCTCCGGCGCCACGCGGACCCGTCCGGCGAAGCGCGCGTTCAGCGGCCCCACCGTGGCGCGCACGCGGGCGGCGTATTCGGTGGGCGACAGCCGGCTCATCTCTTCCAGCACCGGGATGCAGCGTTGCAGGACGGCGGGGTCGCACAGCGCGGTGAAGACCCGCTCGCGCGCCGCCGGAATCCGGTACTGGCCGTTCAATTCCATGGATCACCTGTTGCTGGCCGGGGATATCCTGCGATTTGGTATACGGATGCCCCGCTTCCAAGGCGCGCAATCGAGTACGGAGGGCGACAGACATGCGGCAGGCCGTCACGACGCTGACCACCCGGACCCGCGGCCAGGGTCTGTTCGAGATGACGGAGCCGGTGGCCCGCTGGGTCGCCGCGCAGGGCATGGGCACGGGGCTGCTGACCGTCTTCTGCCGGCACACCTCGGCCTCCCTGGTCATCCAGGAGAACGCCGACCCGGACGTGCGCACCGACCTGGAGCGTTTCTTCAAGCGGCTGGTGGCCGAGGACCCCGCGCTCTACGACCATACGCTGGAAGGGCCGGACGACATGCCCGCCCACATCCGCAGCGCCCTGACCACCGTGCAACTGTCCATCCCCGTGCTGGACGGGCGGATGGCGCTGGGCACATGGCAGGGCATCTACCTGTTCGAACACCGGACCCGGCCCCACGACCGGTCCCTGGTGCTGCATCTGCTGGGCGAATAAGGGGCAGGCAGCCGCGGTTTCACCCCAGCCAGCGTTCGAGGTGCGGCTGGAGCCACCACCACAGGGCGACGGCGGCAGCCAGCCAGACCCCGACCATCAGGGCCGCTGCGGTGTAGCTGACCGGCCGGGCGGCGTGCCGGGCCGCGGCGGCGCGGTGCTCCTCCAGCACCGCCGCGGGGATCAGGCGAACGACCAGCAGGATGCCGAGCGGCACGATCAGCAGGTCGTCCAGGTAACCCAGAACCGGCACGAAGTCGGGGATCAGGTCGATGGGGCTGAGCGCGTAGGCCGCCACCGCCGCGGCGGCGACGCGGGCGTACCACGGTGTCCTCGGGTCCCGCGCCGCCAGATAAAGCGCGATCACGTCGCGCTTGATCCGCCGCGCCCATGCCTTCGCCGCCGCCAGCATTCCGGGCTCCCCGGCCATGCCTACCCGGCGGCCGGAGCCGGGCCGGCGGACTGGCGCAGCCGCTCCAGCAGGGACTTGGTGGCGAAGCCGTCCGGCACGGCGCCGATGGATTTCTGGAAGCGGCGCACGGCGTTGCGGGTGTTGGCGCCGACGATGCCGTCCGCCGTCCCCGGCTCCATGCCCAGCGACGCCAGCCGTTCCTGAAGCTCGATCCGTTCGTCGCGGCTCAGCGCCGGTTCGTGGCGCGGCCAGCTTCCCTGCACGCCGGAACGGCCCGCCAGCCGGTCGGACAGCAGCGCCACCGCCAGCGCGTAGCTGGTCGAGGGGTTGTACTTCATGATGGCCCGGAAATTCTCCCGGACCAGGAAGGCCGGACCCTGCGCCCCGGCGAGCATCAGGACCGCCGCCGGCTCCTCGCCCGCCAGTTCGCCGCCGTTCACCGGGCGGACGCCCAGGCGCCGCCAGTCCGCCATCGGCTTGGTGATGTTGTATTCGGCCTGTTCATAGGGGAAACCGGCGGGCAGGGTGACCTCCTCGCCCCAGCGCTCGCCGCTGCGCCAGCCGTTGGCCTGCACGAACCTGGCGGTGGAGGCGAAGACGTCGGGCAGGCTGCCCCAGATGTCGCGCCGCCCGTCGCCGTCCTCGTCGGTGGCGTGCTTCAGGAAGATGGTCGGCATGAACTGGGTCTGGCCCATGGCGCCGGCCCAGGACCCGCTCATCCGCTCCGGCGGGATGTCGCCGCTGTCCAGGATGCGCAGGGCGGCCAGCAGCTCCGTCCGGAAATAGCTGGCGCGGCGGCCCTCGTAGGCCAGCGTGGTCAGCGCGTCCACGACGGAGAAGCCGCCGGTGAAGTTGCCGAAGTCGGTCTCCACGCCCCAGAAGGCCACCAGGATCTCCGCCGGGACGCCGGAGCGCTGGCTGACCCGGCGCAGCAGCGCGCCGTTGTCCTGGATGCGCTGGCGCCCGGCCTGGACGCGGCGGTCGTTGACCGCGCTGTCCAGATACTGCCAGGGCTGGCGGTTGAACTCCGGCTGGGAGGAATCCAGCTCCACCACCCGGTCCGACAGCTTCACGTTGGCGAAGGCGCGGTCGAAGGTCTGCGCGCGGATGCCCTGGCCGAGCGCCTCCGCGCGCAGGGCCTTCAGCCAGTCGGCGAAGCTGACGGCGGGCTGGACCGGGGCCGGCGCGACGCTGGCCGCGGAGGCGGCGGATGCCTTCGCGGTTCCGGACGTGGTGGTCGCCGACACGGGTGGGGCGCCCGTCGTCTGGCAGCCGGCCAGGATCGTGGTGGCGAGCAGAAGGCGGACGGGAAGGGACAGCAGGGGGCGCATGCGCTCTCGTGACCATCAGGGAAAAGCTGGGCCGGAGCCTAGGACGGACCGGCCCGCCACTCAACGGACAAGTTCCGATCAGCGTTGCCTTCGCAGTGAACAAAACTTGAACAAACGGGCTGGAATGCCCATATGCAGGGCACTCCGAAACCACCAGGACGATGTTCGCGGCGCCGCCCCCCGGCGCGCCGCCCAGAGGGTTCGCCATGCCGTACTTTCCGACCATCGAACTCACCCCGCAGGTGTCCCTGCTGCTGGCGCGGGGTGCGCTGCACCTGAATCCCGGCCAGTGGGTGCGGGGGCCGAGGGGGTATGGCCGCTACCTCCGCACCGATCCGCGGACCGGCACCACCTATGTGAGCTGGCTCCGCCCCGGCGACGATTGGGAAACCGCGTCGCAGCGGTTCAGCCGGGCCTGCCGGAAGGGCTTCGTCGGGCGCTACCGCGCCAATTACGAGGCGGAGAAGGCACGCCGGGAGATGGCCCGCCTGATCGCCGAGGCCGACCGGGCAGCGGATCAGGCGGCGGGCCCCGCCCCGGTGCGGGACGAGCGGCAGCCGACGCTGTTCTAGGCGGGACACCCCGCGTCCGGACGCGCCCATGGAGAGCAGAGGCTTGGCCGAAGGGACCATCAACGCCATCCGCATCGGCTGCGCCGGGTGGAACATCCCGAAACCCTCCGCCCCGGCCTTCCCGGCGGAGGGCACGCATCTGGAGCGCTACGCCCGCGTCTTCCCGATGGTGGAGGTCAACAGCCGCTTCTACCGCCCGCACAAGCCGGAGACCTGGGAACGCTGGGCGGCTTCGACGCCGCCGGACTTCCGCTTCGCCGTCAAGCTGCCGCGCGCCGTCACGCACGAGCAACGGCTGAAGGACTGCGCCGCGCTTTTGGAGCATTACCTTTACGAGGTCGGCCATGCCGGCGGGCGGCTGGGGCCGCTTCTGGTGCAACTGCCGCCGACGCTGCGCTTCGACGCGGCGGTGGCCGGCCCCTTCTTCGCGGCCCTGCGCGAGCGCTTTGCCGGCCCCGTCGTGTGCGAGCCGCGCCACCCGAGCTGGTTCGCGCCGGAGCCGGAC